>CAKPDZ010000044.1 GCA_934149155.1 uncultured Clostridia bacterium
GTAATATTTGATGAACCACAAAGAGCAATAACGCCAGGGCAATCAGCTGTATTTTATGTAGGAGACATTGTATTAGGAGGAGGCAAAATATGTTAAACCAATTTTCAAGAACAGAATTAGTAATAGGCAAAGCAGGAGTAGAAAAATTAAATAATGCAAAAGTAGCAATATTTGGTTTAGGTGGAGTAGGCTCATTTGTTTTAGAAGGACTTGTTAGAGCAGGAATTGGAAACTTTGTATTAATAGATGATGATAAAATATGTTTAACAAATTTAAATAGACAGATATTAGCAACAAGAAAAACAGTTGGACAAGCTAAAGTAGAAGTAGCAAAACAAAGAATTTTAGATATAAATCCAAATGCAAATATAGAAATCCATCAAGAATTCTTTATGCCGGAAACAGAAGGGATACTTGATAATTCTATAGACTATATAGTAGATTGTATAGATACAGTAACAGCTAAAATAGAATTAGTAGTTAGAGCAGAAAAGTTAAATATTCCAATAATATCTTGTATGGGAACAGGGAATAAATTAGATCCAACAAGATTTGAAGTAACAGATATTTACAAGACAAGTATTTGTCCACTTGCTAAAGTAATGAGAAAAGAATTACGCAATAGAGGAATTAAAAAATTAAAAGTAGTATATTCAAAAGAAGAGCCAGTAAAATTAAATGAAACAGAGGAGAACAGTTGCAAACATAATTGTATATGTCCACCAGGAACAAAAAGAAAATGTACTATTCGAAATCAAGTGCCAGGAAGTATTTCATTTGTGCCATCTGTTGCAGGTTTAATAATTGCTGGAGAAGTAGTAAAAGCAATATTAAATGATTAGGGTGTAATAATGAGAAGAGCATATAAAGAAATAAATAAAGAAGAAACAGAAACTACAATAAATGTGTTATATGATGAAGAATTAATAGTGATATATACAAATAAAATAGGATTGCAAAAGCAACTAAAAAAAGTTTTAGGAAAGCCAAAAAGAGAAGATGTTAGAGGAAATTCAATAATAGGAAGCTGTTGGGAACTTCCATTTAGCGAAAAAACTAAAATATCTCAAATGATGTTGAAAGCCAATATTTTTGAATTATAATTTCAATAAAAATTCAATAAAAGTTCTATATAATAAATATATGGAGATGATAGAATGAAAGTATTAATAATAGAAGATGAGTATAGCTTAGCAGATGCAATATCAGAAACATTGAGTAAAGAAGGATTTTCAGTAAAAGTAGAAACAGACGGAGAAAAAGGAGAAGATGAAGCAATAGCAAATGTATATGATATTATTCTGTTAGACGTAATGTTACCACATAAAGATGGATTTTCAATATTAAAAGAATTAAGAAGAGAGAAAATAGAAACACCTGTTATAATGCTAACTGCGAAATCAGAAATATATGACAAACTAAATGGGCTTGAAAATGGGGCGGATGACTATATTACAAAGCCATTCCATATGAAAGAATTAGTTGCAAGGATAAAAGTAATACTTAAAAGAAATTCTGATTTAGATGATACAGATAATATGAAATTTGGAGACTTAACATTAGATTTAAAAACTGGAAAGATGAAAGCAAATCAAAATGAAATTGCAATAAATGGTAAAGAATTGGAATTGTTAGAATCATTATTATTAAATAAAAATCAAATTATGAGTAGAGAAACTTTAGCTAATAAAATTTGGGGATATGATAGTGATGCTGAATATAACAATGTTGAAGTATATGTTTCTTTTTTAAGGAAAAAACTAAAGATATTACAATCAAATATAAGAATAAAAGCTGTTAGAGGTATTGGCTATAAATTGGAGGTTGAAAAATGATTGAAAAATTAAGGTCAAAAATATTTACTTTAATGATGTTATCATTATCAATTATAGTTATTGGTGTTATTATTCTATTTGGAACTTTAAATTGCAATAATGCAATACATTCTTCAAGAGAAAATATAAATAGAATGACAAGAATGAGGGATAAGCCAGATTTCCAACAATCAACAATGAAGCCAGAAATTCAAGAATATATAAATCAAGAAAATGAGAAAGTAAATACACACATAAAAAATGTAATTATATTTTCATGTATTGCTTCAGGGTTAGCATTGATTGCTATATATATTGTTTCAAAAAATGTAGCTAAGATTATTGTAAAACCAGTTGAAGATACTTTAGAAAAGCAAAAACAATTTATTTCTGATGTATCACATGAATTAAAAACTCCACTTGCTGTAATAGAGGCAAATGCTGATGTACTTGAAAATGAAGTTGGAGATAATAAATGGCTTACATATATTCAGAATGAAACAGATAGCATGGACAAACTGATAAATGAATTATTGCTACTTGCTAAAATGGAAAATGTAGATGATATAAAAAGTTACGAAATATTTGATGTGTCAAATCAAATAGAAATGTGTGCATCTGTTTTTGAAAGTATGGCATATGAAAAAAAAGTAAAAATAAAAACAAACATACAAAAAGATATAAAATTAAATGGGAATAAGCAAGATATTGAACATATTGTATCAACTTTATTAGATAATGCTATCAAGCATTCTGAAGAAGGCAAAGATGTTAGTGTTGAAGTGGTAAAAGAAAAAAATAATATTGTATTACAAATAAAAAATCATGGAGAACCAATTCCAGAAAACCAAAAAGATAAAATTTTTGAAAGATTTTATAGAGTAGATAAAGCAAGAAATAGAAATGAAAAAAGATATGGTTTAGGTTTAGCTATAGCTAAATCTACAGTTTTAAAATATAAAGGTAAAATAGAAGTTAAATGCAAAGACGGAATTACTTGTTTTAAAGTTATTATACCAATAAAAGATTAAAGAGAAACCTAGCTAGGTTCCTCTTTTGAGTATAGAAGTTGTTTGACACAAATCAAAATTGACGGATGCAATTCATCTTGCAGATTTTTTGTGTCCTCTTCGCAATAACATTTAAATTTTATTGTTGCTTTTTGACAATTTTGTGAATAATATTTTTTTATTTTCACAAAGTCTTTACCATAAGGTTTTGTTACAATACAACAATAATCAATTGAACCGGATTTTGGAACTAAATCAATTTTATTGCAGGTTTTGTCTTTGATAAAAAATATTAATGACTGAGGACTATGTTTCTGGGTATTTATTAAGTCTTCATATAAAAGATTAATATTTAAATTATCATTTTTTATTATTTGGCTTGATTCTAGTTTTGCTGGTTCCTCAGTTGTTGGAGTTATTGTAACTTCTTTTTTGTCAGTGCTGACTACTGAACATAATATAAATTCTAAACTCAAACATTTAGCCTTTAAAGCTAAATTGGCATCACATGTTAATAATGTAGGCCTTTCTGAAGATGGAAGGCTAAGCAAGTAATCCAATAATATTTCATCAGTATACTTGTCTACATTTCTTTCAAAAGGGATGAGCCGATATTTTGAATTATTATCTTGTGATAATAAAATTGATTTTGTAATTTGCTTTACCATTTTTCTAAAATAAGGTGAGGCATTTTCTTTTTTTGGAGCTATATCAAACTCTTTTATTATTGAATATAAAAGTGTTATAGATGAAGCTAATTCGATAATATCTACAGTTTCAGTACTTGTTAATGCAGAAGTATCTAAAAGTAAATGATGTTTATCTGCATTTTTTGATGCTATTAAACTAGTTGTGTTAGAACCCAATTTTTTAGAATTGTTTTTCCTAACTAAAATTCTATAGTTTTTTGCCGTGCTAGTTGTATAGCCGAGATTTATAAAGTACTGAATATCGGGGTTATCAGGAAAATCCTTCACTCGTTCTCGAATTTCTTCAGAATTTAATCCCTTCCGTATTAAACTTCCAACTTCATGTTTTTGTCTCATAAATGTTCCTCCTTTGATAGATATAATTATTGCTATCGATATGTTACAAAAATAAACTGCTAACATTATATCACATTATGTAAATAAAAGCAAATTTTTAATTAAATGTTTTTTCAATAATTTTTCAATCTTTATATATTATATTAATACTCGAAATAAATAACAGTTAATCATATTCATAAGCTAAAGCCATGGGGGGAAAGGTAATACTTTTGCAATACCGCGCCAGCGACCAAATGAGCGAAGCGAATGCGAATGGAGCAATCTACGATAAGTTAAAATTAGTTGATTGCGACAGTAAGGTATAAAAAAGTATTACCTTTCCCCCCACGGCTTTAGCTTATGAAATATTGAATAATGTAAAAATTACGAGGAGGAGAAAATATGTATATTTTAAAAAACAGTTTAATTTCAATTTTTAGAAACAAAGGAAAGAACATATTGATAGGATTAATAATTCTAACAATAGCATGTGCTTCAACAGTAACACTAGCAATAAGAAATACAGCAAACACAATAGTAAAAAGCTATGAGGAATCACATGACTTAATAGCTACAATATCATTTGACAGAGGACAGTTAGGACAGCAATTCAAAGGTGGAGAAGATGCACAAAAAGAAAATATAGAAGCATTTAATAATATTCAATCAATAACAATTGATGATGTTAAAAACTATGGAGATAGTAGTTTTTTAAAAGGATATTATTATACTTATACAACATCATTAAATAGTGATACACTAAGTAAAGCAACAGATTCATTTGAATATGAAGTAGAAGATAAGCAAACATCAACCTCATCAAATACAACAACAAGTACAAGTGGTGGTTCAGAAAATAGACCAGATATACCAGAAGGACAAATGGGAGAAAGACATACAGTGACAGAAAATAATACAACAACAGTAATTACAAAATCAAAAGAAAAATTTGAAAGTGACAAAAATCTTACAGGTGATTTTGAGTTGGATGGATATTCTTCATATGATGCAATGACAGAATTTACAGAAGGAACATCAACAATAACTGATGGAGAAATGATATCAGATTTTAATGGATTTGAATGTGTAATAAGTTCAGAATTAGCAACTTTAAATAGTATAAGTGTTGTAGATACAATAACATTAAAAAATCCAACAACAGAAAAAACATATGATTTTAAAGTAACAGGAATTTATAGTAGCAATAACGACAATGGAGATACAGCAAGTATGTATTCAAAATCAGCAAATAAAATTATTACAGGAAGTGGTGTAATTGAGCAATTAGTAGCTGATGATAGTACACTTACAACAAATGTAACACCATCATTTATATTAAATAGTGAAGATGATATAGAAGAATTCACAGCAGAAGTAAAAGAAAAAGGATTAAATGAATATTATACAGTTAATACAAACTTAGATGAAATAACTAGTGCAACAGAATCAATTGAAAATGTAAAAACCTTTGCAACAACATTTTTAATAATAACATTGATAATATCTTCTTTAGTATTGTTTGTAATTAATATGATAAACATCAGAGAGAGAAAGTATGAAATTGGTGTGTTTAGAACAATAGGAATGAGTAAACTAAAATTAACAATGCAATTTGTATTAGAATTACTTATTGTTTCAACGATGTCATTAATAATAGGTGCTATAATAGGAGCATTTCTAGCAAAGCCAGTAGGAAATATGTTATTAGCAAATGAAATTGAATCAACCCAAAGTACAGAACAAGAAATGTCAAATAATTTTGGTAAGCCAGGTGGAATGGATATGCAATTCAATAAAGGCGGAAAAGTTCAGGCAATTCAAAATATGGAGGCAGTGGTTGACTTTACAGTAGTAATTCAACTATTAGGAATAGGCTTATTACTAACTTTGATTAGTAGTTTAGCTTCAATGATTAGTATTCAGCGTTTTTCACCATTAACTATTTTAAAAGAAAGAACATAAGTAGGTTGAAAATTTGATTCTTTTCCAACCTGATGTGAGCCAAGAGAAAGAGAGGAGATAAAAAATGGGAATATTAAAATTAGAAAATGTATGTTACAGATATAAAGATGCACCAAAAGATAGTTATGTATTTAAAAATATAAACTATGATTTTGAAGAAGGTAAAATGTATGCAATAAAAGGAAAAAGTGGAAGTGGAAAAACAACATTATTATCACTTATTACGGGATTAGAAAATTGCACAGAAGGTCAAATTTTATATGATGGTAAAGAATTAAAAAAGATGAATTTAGATACTTATAGAAATACAGATATAGGAATTGTATTTCAAAGTTATAATTTATTACCAAGACTCACTGCATTAGAAAATATAATTTTATCAATGGATATTAGTAAAGTAAAAGTAGAAGATAAAAAACAAAAAGCTTTAGAGTTAATGAAAAGTGTAGGACTTTCAGAAGATAAAGCAAATAGAAAGATACTAAAACTTTCTGGAGGAGAACAACAACGTATTGCTATTGCAAGAAGTTTGGCTTATAATCCTAAAATTATTATTGCAGATGAGCCTACAGGAAATTTGGATAAAGATACAGAAAACGAGATTTTGAAAATATTTAAAAGATTGGCAAAAGATGAAAATAAGTGTATTGTAATTGTTACACATTCTCAAAATGTTTGTGATAATGTAGATATAGTATATGATTTGCAAAAAAAAAGATGTTCTATAATAAGAGAGCCTTTTAATCTATAGAAATGTAAATTTATTGTAAAGCAACATCAAGTATTAATACAAAAACAGAAAAAATAGAACTATATAAAATAATAAAAACGTATGGAAAAACCATACGTTTTTTGGATTATAGCTTATGAAAGACAACTATAGCATGTGCAAATGTGATAATTCTAATTATTATACAAACTGGAATGCAAATAAATGATAATATAAAAAATACATTATTTTTATTGCCAGAATATAAAATAAAGAAAATTAGTGACATCCATGCTATAAATGAAGATGATTTATCTAACAAATCCATTATCCGTTTCAGCATAAGCGTACCTCCTTATAATTTAATCCTATAAGTAGTATAACATAAAAAGTATAATATTGCAAAAAAAACTAATTATGCTATAAATAAATGATCTTTAAAATATATGAAAATTACGGATTTTTTATATAATTAATAAAATCTAAAGAAATAATGTAAAATAATTCTTGATAAAAATGAAACAAAATGTTAAAATTAATAAGTGAAAAAAATTAAAAGAAGAGGATGAGATGATAAACTTATTATTATGTGGAAACGAAAAAGTATTTGATGGAGCTCTAACAGAGCTAATATCAATAACAAACAGAACACAAGAAGCAATTAAATGTTATATATTCACAGCAGAATTAACAAGAATAAAACCAGAATATACAGCAATAAATGAAGAACAAGTAAAATTTTTAGACGAAGTAGTTAAACAAAAAAATTCAAAAAATCAAGTAATAAGAATAGATGTAACAGACATATATGAAGAACAATTTAAAAATTGTGCAAATGAAGGGGCATATTGTACACCATACACATTATTACGTTTATTAGCAGATTTAGTACCAGCAATTCCTGAAAAAATATTATATTTAGATATAGATATGATGGCAGGTGGAGATATATCTGAGTTGTATAACATAGATATTACAGAATATGAATATGCAGCAGTAAAAGAAAAATATGGATCTTGGTTAATAAGACCAGATTATATAAATGCAGGAATGCTATTATTAAATATGAAAAAAATAAAAGAAACAAAGCTTTTAGAAAAAGCAAGAGAAAGAATAAAAACTAAAAAAATGTTATTTGCGGATCAAGATGCAATATTTTGGTCAACAACCAAAAAGAAAATTATACCAAGAATATATAATGAACAATCAAAATTTAATAAAAAAGACACAGTAATATGTCATTTTTGTAAAAGACTATTGTTGTTACCATATCCGCATACAGAAAATTTTAAACAATGGAATGTAGAAGAAGTTCATAAGGTTCTAAAATGTTATTATTTTGACAAAGATTTAGAAGAATATTTAAAATTAAAAGAAGAATACAATACAAGAATGAAAGAGGAAGTTTAAATGGAAAAATATCAAGAAATAATACCAATATTCTTTGCCGTTGATGATGAATATGTACCGTTTTTAGCAGTAACATTGCAATCATTGGTAAATAATGCATCACAAGAAAATTATTATGTGATAAAAGTGTTATATACTAATATGAGCGAAGAAAGTAAAGAAAAAATAAGTAAATATACAAGAGAAAATGTAAATATAGAATATGTAGATTTAAATTATTATATAGAGAAAATAAAAGGAAAATTATACACAAGAGATTATTTCTCAATGACAACATATTTTAGATTATTTATATCAAATCTATATCCGCAATATAATAAAGCAATATATTTAGACTGTGATATAGTGTTATTAAAAGATATAGCAGAGTTATACAATATAGATATTGGAGATAATTTATTAGGAGCAGTACCTGATGATATAATTCAAAAAAATGAAGTATTCCAAGAATATGTAGAAAAAGTAGTAGGAGTTGCTAGTTATAAAACATATTTTAATGCCGGAATGCTAGTGATGAATTTAGATGAACTTAGAAAATTTCAATTTCAAGAAAAGTTTTTATATTTATTAGAAAATATAAAATTTTCAGTAGTTCAAGATCAAGATTACTTAAATAGAATCTGTAAAGGAAGAGTAAAACTTATAGAAACAGCATGGAATTTAATGCCTACAGCAAGTGATGATATGAAAGAAGAAGATATAAAACTAATTCATTATAATTATCAATATAAACCATGGCATTATAATGATATAAGATTTGGAAAATATTTTTGGGAACTTGCAAAGCAAACAGAATTTTATGATACAATTTATAAAATAAAAGAAGATTTTTCAGATGAAATGAAATATAAAGATAGAGAAGCGGATATTGCATTAAGAGAACTTGCACAAAAAGAGTCAGACTGTGTTGGTGATGATAGAATATATAGAAATGTTCAAGTAACAGAAAAATCACAAGAAAGAATAGAAATATTAGAAAAAATAAAACAATTAGAAAAAGAAGGAAAATTTGATGTTGATGCAGAAAATGATCCACCTACAATAGAATTAACACCTGAAAATGTAGACTATCTAAAAACAAAAAGAACAAATAAATGGAAAAATAAATTTGCTAACAAACTAGGAGAAAGATTTTTAGATGCAATAATAAAAGATAATAAATTAATTATAAAAGATGTAGAAGGACTTGAATATTTAAGTGAAATGAAAAATGGAGCGTTAATAACATGTAATCATTTTAACCCATTTGATTCATTTACAATAGAAGAAATTTTTTCATTATCAGGACAAAGAAAAAAGAAAAAATTATATAAAGTTATAAGAGAAGGAAATTATACAAACTTTCCAGGATTTTATGGTTTTTTATTCAGAAATGCAGACACATTACCATTAAGTTCAAATACAAGAACAATGATAAATTTTATGAAAGCAGCTGATACTATCTTAAAAAGAGGAGATTTTATATTAATTTATCCAGAACAAAGCTTATGGTGGAATTATGAAAAACCAAAGCCATTAAAAAATGGAGCATATAAAATTGCTACAAGAAGTAATGTGCCAGTAATACCAATCTTTATAACAATGAAAGATAGCAATATTATTGGTGAAGATGGATTTCCTGTAAAAGAATATTATGTACATATAGAAAAGCCAATTTATCCAGACGTAACATTATCTGAAAAAGAAAATGTAGAAGAAATGAAAAATAAAAATTTTGAAGTTTGGAAAAATATATATGAAGAATTTTATGGAATTCCATTAGAATATACAACAATAAAAGAGGAAATAAATGAAGAAATCTAAACAAGTATATTATTATAAAGATGAATTAAATGATGAATTTTCAGGAGCAGAAATCACACCAAGGATTATAGATGAAAACTATAAATACATACATAAAAATCCTTTGTGGGATTTTTGTTCTTTTTTATTGCAAAATGTATTAAGTATGCCAATAAAACTTATTTATGGAAAATTCAAACTAAAAATAAAATATATAGGAAAAGAAAAATTAAAGCCATATAAAAAAGATTCTTATTTTGTATATGTAAATCATACACAGGTATTTGCAGATGTTTTTATTCCAAGTTTGCCAATGTATCCAAAAAGAAATCATTTTATTGTAAATCCAGAAAATGTTTCTATGAAATTTTTAGGAAACTCTATTCAATTACTTGGAGCAATCCCAATACCTAATAATAAAAATGGAATGAAAAATTTTATAAATGCAATAGAAACACATATTGATAAAGGACATCCTATAACAATTTATCCAGAAGCACATATATGGCCATTTTATACAAAAATAAGACCATTTAAAGCAGTGTCATTTAAATATCCTGTGCAATATAAAAAACCTACTTTTTGTATGACTAATACATATCAAAGTTATGGAAAGAATAAAGATAAATTTAAAATGGTTACTTATATTGATGGCCCATTTTTTTCGAAAAATGAGTTGAGTTTGCAAGAACAAAAACATGATTTAAGAAATCAGGTTTATAATTGTATGGTTGAAAGAAGTAAAAATAGTAATATTGAAATAATAGAGTATAAGAAAAAAGAATAGTCAACAGTTTGTTGTTTTACTATTCTTTTTTGTTAATTATAATATAATACAAATTAGTCCGCCAGAACCCTCATTAACAATACGTTCTAAAGTTTCTTGAAGTTTCATTTGAGCTTCAACAGGCATTTTTGCAAGTTTAGTTTGTAGTCCTTCATTAACAAGTTCATTCAAGCTCTTACCAAAGATGTTAGAACTCCAAATACTTGTAGGATCATTTTCAAATCCAGAAAGAAGATAATTAACTAATTCTTCAGACTGTTTTTCAGAACCAACAATAGGAGAAACTTCAGTAGTTACATTAGTTTTTATCATGTGGATTGATGGTGCGGTAGCTCTTAATCTCACACCAAAGCGAGAACCTTGTTTTACCATTTCTGGTTCTTCTAATACTAGCTCATCAATAGATGGTGTGACGATTCCATAACCTTTAGTTTTTACTTCTTCTAAAGCATATGCAATTTTATCATATTTCTTTTTTGTAGTAGACAAATCACTCATAATAGAGAAAAGTTCGCCTTCATTTGTAATTTCCATGCCAGTCATTTCAGAAAGTACATTATAAAATAATTCATCTTTTAATTGAATAGAAATGCAAACTTTACCTGTGCCAAGCATAATATTATCAACAAAAGTTTTAGAAATTATGTCAGTACTCTCAATTTTAGAAACACAATTAGAAACATCTTTTAAAGCAGAAATATCAGTAAAAGCATTTTGTAATTGTTCAAATAACTTAGTTTTTAAAGGATGAGAAAAATCTAAACCATCAATCCATTTAGGAAAACTAATTTTAATCTCGTCAACAGGAAATTCGTAAAGAAGATTTGCAAACATTGAATTTATATCATCAGCAGTTAAATCTTCACAATTGATAGGCATAACTTTAGTGTTATATTTATCAGATAATTGTACAGCCAACTCTCTTGCCTCAGGAGAAGATGGATTAGCACAATTTAATAAAATTATAAAAGGTTTGTTAATTGCACGAAGTTCATTAACAACACGTTCTTCGGCTTTTACATAATCATCACGAGGAATATCTGTAACACTACCATCAGTAGTTATTAAAATACCAATAGTAGAATGTTCTTCAATGACCTTTTTAGTACCAATTTCAGCAGCAGTTTCGAAAGGAATTTCTTCTTCAGACCAGGGAGTTTTAACCATTCTTGGCATGTCATCTTCTAAATATCCAATTGCATTATCAACTAGGTAGCCAACGCAATCAACTAAACGAGTTTTTAATTTTAAATTTTTATCTATTGTAATTTCTACAGCCTCATTAGGAACGAACTTTGGCTC
>CAKPDZ010000045.1 GCA_934149155.1 uncultured Clostridia bacterium
AATTGAATATGTACATCATCTAATTGTTGTTTACTTACAACTGATGGTGCTCTCATTAATAAATCTCTTGCTTTTTTGTTTTTAGGGAATGCTATAATTTCTCTAATATTTGTAGAATCTGCTATTAACATTACCATTCTATCTACACCTGGTGCGGCTCCTGCATGTGGTGGTGTTCCATATTGGAATGCATTATATAATGCTCCAAATCTTTCTTTTACATCATCTTCTGTATAACCTGCTATTTCAAATGCTTTTACCATTATTTCTGGATTGTGGTTTCTTACTGCTCCTGATGCCATTTCATATCCGTTACATACTAAGTCATATTGATATGCTAATATTTTTAATGGATCTTTGTTCTCTAATGCTTCTAATCCACCTTGTGGCATTGAGAATGGATTATGGCAGAAGTCTATTGTTCCTTCATCTGATAATTCATACATTGGGAAATCTACAATAAAACAGAATTTATATACGTCTTTTTCTATTAAATCTAATCTTTTTCCTAATTCTATTCTTACTAACCCTGCAATTTTTTGTGCTTTACGGAATTCGTCTGCTATAAAGAATATACTGTCTCCAGCATTTACTCCAAATTCATTTTCTAATTTTGCTTTTGCTTCTTCTGTTATGAATTTTGCAATTCCGCCTTGTACAGCTCCATCTTTTTCAAATTTTGTCCATGCTAATCCTTTTGCTCCAACTTCATCTGTTGTTGCAAATTCTGTCATTTTGTCAAAGAATTTTCTTCCTTGTTCAGCACCATTTGGCACTACTATTGCTTTTACTGTTTTGTCTTTAAATGCATTAAATTCTATATTTTCAAACACTTTTGTTACATCTTGAATTATCAATGGATTTCTTAAATCTGGTTTATCTATTCCGTATTTTTCCATTGCTTCTAAGTATGGTATACGTACAAATGCTCCTTCATCAACTTTCCAATTTGTGAATTTCTTAAATGTATATGGTACTACTTCTTCTATTACTTTGAAGACATCTTCTTGTGTTGCAAAGCTCATTTCAAAGTCTAATTGATAAAATTCTCCTGGTGCTCTGTCTGCACGTGGGTCTTCGTCTCTGAAACATGGTGCTATTTGAAAGTATTTGTCAAATCCACTTACCATTAGTAATTGCTTAAATTGTTGTGGTGCTTGTGGTAATGCATAAAATTCTCCTGGATTTAATCTACTTGGTACTAAGTAATCTCTTGCTCCTTCTGGTGAAGAGTTTGCAAGTATTGGTGTTTGTATTTCTGCAAATCCTAGCTCGTCCATTTTATCTCTTAATGTCTTCAATATTTTTGAACGTAATAATATTGAATTATGTAATTTTTTGTTTCTTAAGTCTAAAAATCTATATTCTAGTCTTAAATCTTCTCTTACTTCTTGTTCTGTATTTACTTCAAATGGTAATACATTCTTGCATTTTCCTAATACTTCGATTTTTTCTGCTACTACTTCGATTTCTCCTGTTGCCATTTTAGGATTTTTGCTACTTCTTTCCACAACTTTACCACAAATGTGTATACAACTTTCTGTTGTTAATTCTTTTGCTTGTTCTTGCAATTTCTCGTCATTTATTACTATTTGTGTTATCCCAAATTGGTCTCTTAAATCGATGAATACCATTCCTCCTAGGTTACGGATTTTTTGTATCCATCCTGATAATTCAACTTCTTCTTCTATATTTTTTATTGTTAGTTCTCCTAAATTATGTGTTCTATACATTTAGTGCTCCTCCCTATTGTTAACATTTTTTAACTATTTTACTACATATTACCCAAAATAGCAAGGTTTCTTGAAATTTTAAATTTACATGTTTATTTTAAGATTACAATTCACAGCTAAATTATATAAATTATAGAAAATTAATAATATATTGTTTTGAAATACCGCGTAAGCGACCAAATGAGCAAAGCGAATGCGATATGGAGCAATCTTCATACTAGTATTTTAAATATGGAGATTGCGACACCAAGGTATAAAAAAACAATATATTATTAATTTCTAGATATATTTTATTATAAACTGTGAATTGTAACATATTAAGTCTTCTTAAAAATAATAAAAAAATATATTAAGAACCTGCTCCGATTCTTAATATATCATTATATGTTACAAATAGCGATAAAGCAATTAATATTGAAAATCCTATTAATTGAATTTTGGCTTCTGTTTCTATTTTCATAGGTTTTCTTCTTATTATCTCTATAAGTAATATTAATATTTTTCCTCCATCTAATGCAGGTATAGGTAACAAATTTGTAACCCCTAATGAAACAGATATAACTGCTAATAAATTCAAATAATTTATTATTCCATTAGTCTTTACAACAACCTCTGAAATTCCTACAATACCTACCATTTGATCTGTTTGCAAACCACCAGAAAATAGTATTTTTATGCTATCTGCTACAGCTTTTATAAATTCACCAGTTCCATGTGCTCCGTAATAAATTCTATTTGCTATAGTGTCTTTTGCTGGGTCTACAAATTGTATTCCTACTGTTGATACTAGTATAAAGTATACTAATATTCCAAATACAATATTTACTGTTGCACCTGCAAGCACAATTGCCATTCTCTTCCATACACTTGCTTTTGAAAATGATCCTGGATCATCAGATTCTTCATCTTCTCCTTCCATACTACAAAATCCACCAAGTGGTATAAGTCTTAAAGAGTATTTTGTGTCTTTTCCTTGTTTTTGTAAAAGTATTTTTCCAAATCCTATTGCAAATTCGTTTACTTTGACTTTGCACATTTTTGCTACAAGGAAGTGTCCACCTTCATGGATAAGCACTAAAAAACCTAGTAAAAATATTATTTTTATTGTATTAATAACAAAAGCTATCAAATTTTATTTCCTCCTGAATTTTAAAATTATATTAAACTTAATAATATATATGCATAAGGTGCTAAAAACATTAAACTATCTATTCTATCTAACATTCCACCATGTCCTGGAATTAGGTTACTATAATCTTTTATATCTACATATCTTTTTATACTTGAAGCTGCAAAATCTCCTAATTGTCCAGCAATACTTAGTATAACTGTTATTATTCCTATTAAAACATATGAATATTCAAGATTATATATAGAATTCATGGCAAATGTATATATAATTGCAATTACTACTGCACCTACAATTCCTGCAATACATCCTTCTATTGACTTTTTAGGACTTACTTGGCTAAATTTGTGTTTTCCCCATCTCTTTCCTACAAGATATGCACATGTATCTGTTCCCCATGCTGCAATTATTGCATACCATACAAGTATTATTCCATGTTCCATTCCTCGTAAAAGTGATATAAATAATATATTTCCAATTACATATATTATTCCAAAAAGAGTATATGCTATATCTTTAAAATTTATTTTCATATTTGTAATTATTACATGTGCAAATAATATTAAATTTATTAATGGTATTGTTATTAACAAAATATTTTTTAATAACTGTTCTGGCACATATTGTGGTAATATATGAACCAGTGCTATTGAAACACATGATAAATACCCCAACCACCTTACAGGCTTAGATTCTTTCGCTACTGCATTAAAATACTCTTGCATTCCTAACATTGAAACTAATGCTAAGAAAATATCTACAACATACTTGTTTCCAAATGTTAATATTAATACAACTAACGGAAATCCTAATAATGCTGACATTACTCTTTTTATATCCATATTTTTTCCCTCTTCTTCTGCTTTATTTTTAATTTGCTCCAAATTTTCTCGTTCTTTTTTGATATTCTATTATTGCTTCATCTAGGTCTTCTTCTGAAAAATCTGGCCAGTTTTTATCTATAAATAAAAATTCTGAATACACAACTTGCCAAGGTAAAAAATTACTTAAACGCAATTCTCCACTTGTTCTTATTACTAAGTCTGGGTCTGGTTCTCCTTCTGTATACAAATTATTTGATATCATTTCTTCATTTATATCTTCTATTTTTATTTTATCTTGTTTTGCTTGTTCAGCTATCTTCTTAACTGCTCTGACAATTTCGTCTCTTCCTCCATAATTTAATGCAATATTAAAAGTTACTCCTGTATTGTTTTTTGTTCTTTCCATACAATTTATAATACTTTTTTGCATTCCTTGTGAAAGTGCAGAAATATCTCCAAGGATCTTTACTTTAATATTCTCTGAATCAGCTCTTTTACTATAATCATCTAAATAGTTTTGTAATAACATCATAAGTGCTTTTACTTCTTCTTCTGCTCTTTTCCAGTTTTCTGTTGAAAATGCATATACAGTTATATATTCTAAACCTATTTTATTAGCATATCTGACTATTTTTTCAAGAGTTTTTGCACCTGCTTTATGCCCAAAGCTTGCAGGCTTTCCTTGTGCTCTTGCCCATCTTCTATTTCCATCCATGATTATAGCTATATGTTTTGGCATATTTTCTTTGTTAAATTTCATTGTTTTCTCCTTGTTATACACTCATTATTTCTGTTTCTTTATTTGCTAATATTTTGTCAATTTCTTCTATATTTTTATCTGTTATTTTTTGAATTTCTGTTTCAGCCATTTTTAATTCATCTTCTGTCATCTCACTATTTTTTTGTTTTGCTTTTGCTTCATCTATTCCGTCTCTTCTGATTGATCTTATTGCAACTTTTGCTTCTTCAGCTATTTTCTTGATTTCTTTAACTAATTCTTTTCTTCTTTCTTCATTTAATTCAGGGAAAGCTAGTCTTATTACTTTTCCATCATTGTTTGGATTAATTCCAATATCTGATGCTAATATTGCTTTTTCAATATCTTTTAAGACACTCATATCCCATGGTTGAATAACTATTAATCTTGCTTCTGGTACTGATATTCCAGCCATTTGATTAATTGGTGTTGGTGTTCCATAATAATCTACTTTTACTTTGTTTAATATTGCAGGATTTGCTCTACCTGCTCTTATTTCTGATAATTTTTCTTGGTATGCTCCTATTGATTTTTCCATTCTTTCTTTTAAATTTGTGTAATCCATAATTTTCTCTCCTTTATTTTTATTTTGCACATTATGGACCGGTTCTGTTTTGCTCACTGCGCATTTGGGACCGGTTCTGTTTTGCGCATTAAGATACAATTGTACCTATTTTCTCACCTTTAACAGCTCTTACTATATTTTCTGGATCTGCTATTCCAAATACTAATAATGGTATATTGTTGTCTCTACACATTGCTGTTGCTGTTGAATCCATTACTTTTAAGTCTTTATTTAGTACATCTAAATATGATATTTCTTCAAATTTTATTGCGTCTGGTTGAATTTTGGGGTCTGCAGAATATACTGCATCTATTGCTTTTCCTAAAAGGATAATATCTGCTTTTATTTCTGTTGCTCTTAATACTGCTGCTGTATCTGTTGTAAAATATGGATGTCCTGAACCACATGCAAATATTACTACTCTTCCTTTACTTAAGTGCTTTTCTGCTTTTCTTTGTATAAATGGTTCTGCTATTTCTCTCATTTCTATTGCTGTTTGTACTCTTGAATATATTCCTCTTGCTTCTAAAGCATCTTGTAATGCTAATCCATTCATTGCTGTTGCTAACATTCCCATGTAGTCTGCTGTTGTTCTTTCCATTTCTAGTCCTTGTCTTCCTCTCCAGAAGTTACCTCCGCCTACTACTATTGCTACTTGTACTCCCATTTCTACTACTTCTTTTATTTTATCACATATTTGTCCTATTACTTCAGGATTTACTCCTGTTTTTTGTTCTCCTGCTAATGCTTCTCCACTTAATTTTAAAAGTACTCTTTTATACTTTGCTCCTGACATTTTGTATCAATCCTTTCTTTTGAATAATCTTTTTCCTTATTGTCGTTGCTATTCTATCATACTTTTTTTAAAATTAGTAGTGTTTTATTAAAATTTTCTTAATTTACTGTTACTATTTAATGCATAACTTTGCTAATATATGTTTTTTATCCCAAAGAAAAGGAACCGCAATGCAGTTCCTTTTCTTTAAAACTATTTTTTTATCTTGCAATTATAGAGTGAATCTCTGTAAGAAGATTCGATTTCTACTTTAACCTGCGGGAATCGTTTTCGTAATGCTCTTATTTCTCTGCCATATAGTCTCCGTTTAATTGATTCCACTTCATTAGATTTTAGTAGGTTTTCGATTGTTTCAATGTGTGTTTCCATTCTTGTCATTCTTCCATCAGTCATTTTCTCTTACCTCCATAAATAAATAGTTTTTTCAGCTAAAAGCTAACTTATATTATACACCTAATATGCACAAATGTAAATACTATACTCCTAAAATTTTCTTTGCTCGAGCAACATCTTCTTGATTTGCATCTCGCACACCTTCTAGTGGATATTCTAATCCAAGATTTTCCCATTTATATTTTCCCATACTATGATATGGTAAAATTTGTACTTTTTTTAATGTTTTTAATGTTGAAAGAAAATCTTTTAGTTTTAATAAATCTTCTTCATCATCTGTGTAACCTGGTACTAAAACTTGTCTTATCCACATTTTGATATTATTATCACTCAAATATCTAGCAAATTCTAATTCTCTTTTATTTGAAAATCCTACAAGTTCTTTGCACTTTTCTTCATCAATATGTTTAATATCTAATAACACTAAATCTGTGTATTTTAAAACTTCTTTTATTCCATCTGTTAATACAACCATTCCAGAGGTATCAACACAAGTAGGTATTCCTTCTTTTTTTAATCTTTTAAATAATTCTAATATAAATTTATGTTGTAGTAAAGGTTCTCCTCCTGTTACTGTTACTCCTCCACCTGATGGCATCATATAATTTTTGTATCTATTTATCTTTTCTATTATTTCATCTACTGATTTATATTCTCCACCATTCATATCCCATGTATCTCTATTATGACAGTATTTACATTGTAAATGGCATCCTTGTAAGAATAATACAAATCTTATCCCTGGTCCATCAACTGTTCCAAAACTTTCTACAGAATGAACTTTTGCGTAATATTTTAAATCTTTTTCCATATTCTCTTCTTTCTAATAAAATTTAATTAAAAAAAGAATAGTTCTATTTCTAGGCAAAAATCATTCAAAATACCGGAGGCGTACATGTAGTACGTCGAGGATTTTTGAATGATTTTTAACAAAGCAAGATGCCTATTATTTTTTAAATTCTCTCGTGTATTGTTCTATTAATAACATCTAATTGTTGTTCTCTTGTTAATTTTGTAAAATGTACTGCATATCCTGAAACTCTAATTGTAAGTTGTGGATATTTTTCTGGATGTTCCATAGCGTCTTCTAATAATGCTCTATCAAATACGTTTACATTTATGTGATGTCCTGTTTGTGCAAAATATCCATCTAACATACTTACTAAGTTATTTACTTTTGTTTCTTCATCTTGTCCTAGTGTTGCTGGTGTAATAGCAAATGTAAATGAAATTCCATCTTCTGAATCTTCAAATGGTAATTTTGCTATTGAGTTCATTACTGCTAATGCTCCATTTACATCTCTACCATGTAGTGGGTTTGCTCCAGGTCCAAATGGTGCTCCTGCACGTCTTCCATCTGGTGTATTTCCTGTTGCTTTTCCATATACAACATTTGATGTGATTGTTAATATTGATAATGTGTGTTTTGAGTCTCTATATGTTGGATGTTTCTTTAATTTATTTAAGAATCTTCTAACAACTTCAACTGCTATTGTATCTACTCTGTCATCATCATTACCAAATTGAGGATATTCTCCTTCTACTTGATAATCTACTGCTAATCCATTTTCATCTCTAATTACTTTTACTTTTGCATATTTGATTGCTGAAAGTGAATCTGCAACTACTGATAATCCAGCAACTCCACATGCCATTGTTCTTATTACATCTTTATCATGTAAAGCCATTTCTATTGCTTCATATGAGTATTTGTCATGCATGTAATGTATTGCATTTAATGCTTTTATATATATTTTTGCAACATAATCCATCATTTGATCAAATTTTTCTATAACTTCGTCATAGTTTAAATATTCTGATGTGATTGGTTCAAATTTTGGTGTAATTTGTTTTCCAGTTTTTTCGTCTTTACCTCCGTTGATTGCATATAATAATGTTTTTGCTAAGTTTGCTCTTGCTCCGAAGAATTGCATTTGTTTTCCTATTTTCATAGGTGATACGCAACATGCTATTCCATAGTCATCTCCTAATGTTGCTCTCATTACATCATCATTTTCATATTGAATTGATGATGTTTTTATTGATAAATTTGCTGTATATTTCTTGAATCCTTCTGGTAATCTTGTTGACCATAATACTGTTAAGTTTGGTTCTGGAGCTGGTCCTAAGTTTTCTAATGAATGTAATACTCTGAATGAGTTTTTAGTAACTAATGTTCTACCATCAATTCCCATTCCACCAATGCTTTCTGTTACCCATACTGGGTCTCCACTAAATAATTCATTGTATTCTGGTGTTCTTAAAAATCTTACTAATCTTAATTTCATTATAAAGTGATCCATTAATTCTTGTGCTGTTTCTTCTGTTAATGTTCCATTTTTTAAGTCTCTTTCTATATATATATCTAAAAATGTTGATGTTCTACCAATACTCATTGCAGCACCATTTTGGTCTTTTACTGCTCCTAAGTATCCAAAGTATAACCATTGGATTGCTTCTTTTGCATTTTCAGCAGGTCTAGAGATATCATATCCGTATTTTTCTGCCATTATCTTTAATTGGTTAAGTGCTTTTATTTGTTCTGATATTTCTTCTCTTTCTCTTATTACTTTTTCTGTAAAGTCATCTACATTTAATATTTCTAATTCTTCTTTTTTCTCAGCTATTAATGCATCTACACCATATAGTGCAACTCTTCTGTAGTCTCCTATAATTCTTCCTCTTCCATATCCGTCTGGAAGTCCTGTTATTAAGTGTGAACTTCTTGCTGCTCTAATGTCTGGTGTATATACATCAAATACTCCATCATTATGTGTTTTTCTTGCTGTATGGAAAATTCTATCTGTTTCTGGGTCAACTTCTCTTCCATATGCTTCACATGATTTTTCTACAATTCTTATTCCACCAAATGGCATTATTGCTCTTTTTAGTGGTGCATCTGTTTGTAGTCCTACTATTTCTTCTAAGTCTTTGTCTATATATCCAGCTTCATGTGCTGATACTGTTGATATTGTTTTTACATCTATATCTAACACTCCACCTTTAGCATCATGCTCTTTTTTATATAATTCTAATACTTCATCCCATAGTTTTTTCGTTTTTTCTGTTGTTCCTGTTAAAAAGCTTGCATCTCCAACATATGGTGTGTAATTTTTTTGTATGAAGTTTCTTACGTCTATTTGTCTCTTCCATTCCCCTTTGTTAAAACCATTCCATTGTTCAAATTCCATTTTTATTACCTCCATTTTTTATTATTACCAATCTTGTTGCTTTTTATCATTTTTCACCATTTCGTATTATAAATTTTATGTTGTTTTTTGTCAATGATTTTTAAGTTGATTTTTGAAAATGATAAGAAGAGTGTATTTTACACCCTCCTCATTCTAATTTTTATATTTAATTCTTTGTTTGAGCTCATTCTATTTTATCGCTACACAGGACTCAGAGCTACAATTAATAAAGTACTACACGAAAGCCGATGTTGTTGCGGAAATTGGTCGTATTGAGGTTAGAACGGATGGTTGCAGGAACATAGCTACCAAAGTTGTCATAATAACCTCCTCGTAAGGCACAAGGATTGCTTAAAGAAGAGGCATATTCAAGTGTCCATTCCCATACATTTCCAGCCAAATCATATATTCCATGTTTACAAAATGTTTCACTCGCTCCTGTTGATAATAATACACTTTTATTTGAATCTTTTTTTCCATATGCTCCATTTGTCCAATCTCCCAATTTAGAATTAGTATATATAGCATATTTTGAATTTTCATTTGTTATATTCCATAAACTATTACTGTAATTTCCCCAATTTGTACTATTAGTTTTTAAATCTGCTTGTGCTGTTCCTTTTGTTTCTAAATATTTTAATACTAAATCCCATTGCACTCCAAACATTAAACTACTTGTATAATTTCCAGATTTCATATTACTTGCTAATGTTTGGGCTTGACTACATGTTACATTATTGTATGGATATGCATTTTGCTTTATTACTGGTATTTCTGTTGGTGCTGTTGTTGATGAACCAGATATCTTTGGCGAGTCTTCTATTCCTGTTTCATATTTTCCTACATAGAATCCTCCATTTTGATATACACTTTTTAACATGTTTTGTTTTAGTTCTGTGTATTTATCCGTTGTTAGCCCTGTTGTTGCATCTGAATAATATTTATCTTCCCATCCTGATCTTCTATAATCCTTTGTATATGTGTGTAAATCCGTTTCTATTACTGAATACTCGTCTTCTGTAAATTCTGTTATATCTAATCCTGCTGTTTGATATACTTCTTCTGTCATAGGCACTTCTATCCATACATATTGATTTCCATTACTGTCTTGTATTGTATATCCATTTTTCAAACTAGTTCCTTCAACTTTTGTAAATTCATCCGGTAAATATGGGTTAGTTGTTTTTGTATTACTTGATACTGTTGTTGAGCCTCCATTTGTTTCCTCTCCTGGTTGTTTTGGTTCTGCTTCAATATTTACTCCTATTTCTGTTGATAAGTTTTCTTTTGTTTCATCTATTGGTGTCTTTAACAATTTTACCTTTACTATCATTGTAGTTTCCTCTTGAGCCTTTAATGTTGTTTTATCTAATTCACATATTACTTCAAAATATTCTTCATTTGTACTTGTTGCCTCTGCTTTTAAATCTGCTGATATATCTTGACTCTTATTTTTTACTGTATATGTTGCTATTGCTGTTTCCCCTTTCGCAGTCAATCCTGATACAGTCATTGTTCCTTCTGTTCTTTTATTTTCATTTATTGTTGCAACTGTTGTTCCTTCTCCACTTGTCGTTGGTGTCCCTATCATTTCTACTACAAAATTTGATTGATTCGCTTCTGATTTTGCAGTTCCATCTATATTTAATCCTATATTTGATATTGCCGCATATCCTACTGCTACTAGTAAAATTGTAACCAATATAATTCCACCAATAACTTTGTTATTTGTACTTCTCATATATGTTTTCGTCCCTTCTTTACTAATATAAACTTTTCTATTATTTTTATTCTGTTCATTTTTCTTGTTCATGTTTTTTATTTTCCTTAAGTTATATACTTAAAGAAAATACACAAAGTTATACAAATTAGTAATACCAACACATACAACGTTTTTGTGTTAATATAAAATGCTAAAATTATTATGAAGAAATTTTTTGTTTTTAATGTCGAAAAAATGTTGATAAATAGAGCTTTTATTGTTATAATCAAATTAAGTTTTTATATCTTTAAGTATATAACTTAAAGAAAATTTTTGAATTTTTTATACATATTCCAACATATTTTGCACATTTGAGACCGG
>CAKPDZ010000046.1 GCA_934149155.1 uncultured Clostridia bacterium
TTTTTCCTCCTTCTTTTGCATTTCTGTCAAAGGGATGCTTTTGACAGTTGCATTGTTTAAATACATTTATACATTATCATTTTGCACATTTCTTGTCAATATTTTTGGTTCATTTTTATTTTACTCTGCTAAATTGCAATAATCATCAAAAATTATTGTAAAAAAAAATATTATATGTTAAGATATATAAAAATGAAATGCAAAGGAGGTATTTCTATGTGGATAGCAATCGCAATAATTGTATTATTAGTAATTTGGGTTATCTCAGTATACAATGGACTAATATCATCTAGACAAAAAGTTGATAATGCTTGGAGCCAAATTGATGTACAATTACAAAGAAGATTTGATTTAATCCCTAATTTTGTAGAAACTGTAAAAGGATATATGAAACATGAATCTGAAACATTCGAAAAAATAACAGCATTAAGAACTTCATGGGCTAATTCTTCAACAGTTAGTGAAAAAGCAAAATTAGATGGCGAACTTTCTGGAGCTTTAAAAACTATTATGGCAGTTTCAGAAAATTACCCAGATTTAAAAGCAAATACAAACTTTTCAGAATTATCTGAAGAACTTCGTAACACAGAAAATAAAATTTCTTTTTCAAGACAATTTTACAATGACAGTGTTACAAGATATAACACAAAATTAGAGCTTTTCCCTTCAAATATTATTGCAAATATGTTCAACTTTAAATCTAGAGAATTATTTGCAATAGAAAGTGATGAAGCTAGAAAAAATGTTAAAGTAGACTTTAATAATTAATTTACTTAAGTTTGGTTCTGTTTTTATACAAGCCAAACTTTTTTGATAGGAGGAAAACTTTATGTTTGAAGATATTAAAAGAAATAAAATGAAATCTTGGTTTATTATTTTATTGTTCTTAGCCTTTATTGCCGTAATTGTTTACTATATATGTATGGCTTTAGATTTAGGCAAAACATCAATTGTAATTGCAATGATCTTTGCCATTATTTCTACATGGGGATCATATTATTATAGTGATAGAATCGTACTTAGTCTTAATAAAGCTAGACCAGCTACTAAAGAAGAAAATCAAAAACTTGTAAATATTTTAGATTCATTAGTTGTATCTTCTGGTTTACCAGCTACACCAAAATTATACATCGTAGAAGATTCTCAACCTAATGCTTTTGCAACAGGTAGAAATCCAGAACATGCTGTTATATGTGTTACTACTGGCTTATTAGATAAATTAGAATACTATGAATTAGAAGGTGTTTTAGCCCATGAAATGTCACATATCAAAAATTATGATATCCTTCTTTCTGCAGTTGTTTCTGTAATGGTAGGTTTTGTAGTTATTCTTTCTGATTGGTTTACCAGAATTACTTTTTGGGGTGGACCAAGAAGAAGTGATGATGATGACAATGGAAATCCAATTTTAATGTGTATAGGATTAATTTTTCTAATCTTAGCTCCTATATTTGGACAATTAATGCAACTTGCAATTTCTAGAAAAAGAGAATTTTTAGCTGATGCAACAGCAGTAGAGTTTACTAGAAATCCTGATGGACTAATTTCAGCTCTTATTAAAATTTCTGGAGACCCTAATCAATTAAAGGTTGCTAATAATGCTACAGAAAACATGTATATTGTTAACCCTTTTAGAGGCAAAAAATCTTCTTCTAGTTTATGGTCTACACATCCTAGTATAGAAGATAGAGTTGAAGCTTTAAGAAATATAAAATAAAATTTTAGAATACTCATTTTAGCAGTGAGTATTCTTTTTTGTGTCTTTTTGCAATTATTTGTCATATCTTAATACAGGAGGATATGAATATGATTATTAAATGTATTCTATTAGCTTTATCTGCAAGTATAGACGCGTTAGGTCTTGGAATTACATATGGAATAAAAAAGACCAAAATGTCTAAATCAGGTAATCTAATAATTTTTACCACATTATTTTGTTTATCTGGGCTTTCTGTATTTATAGGACATTATATCTCTACTCTCTTCTCTCCTGTTGTTTCTGCTATATTGGGTGCATCACTTTTAATACTACTTGGAATTTATAATATCTTTAAAAGCCCAAATAATACATCTACAAATTTTGATACAGACGGTTCTAATTATATTGATGCTAAAGAAGCTTTTATTTTAGGTTTAGCAGTTGCTGTTGATGCCTCTTGTGTAAGTCTAGGCTCTGGCATGATTGGTATTGCTGGTTTAATTTTGCCATTTTTGATGGCTGTTTTCCACACTTTTTTCGTTAATTGTGGAAATCTTGTTGCTACCAACATTGCCAGTAGATTCACAATTTCATCCAAGTTGCTATCAAACCTTTCAGGAATAATTCTAATTTTTATAGGTTTTGTTAGATTGTTGTCTTAGATTGGAGGGGAATATGATATTTAATTGTATTTTATTAGCTCTTTCTGTTAGTATAGATTCTTTGGGCATTGGAATTCCCTATGGATTAAAGAAAACTAAGATCACTATTATAAGCAATATTATACTGTTTGCTATATCATTTTGCATTACTTGCGGTTCTATATTTTTAGGACATTATATTTCTGCTTTATTTTCTCCTACTGTTTCAACAATACTTGGCTCTTCTTTTTTGATTATATTAGGAGTTTATAATATTTACAAAACTATAAATAACCCTATAACTGATTATGATATAGACCATTCTAATAATATTGATGCTAAAGAAGCTATTTTTCTTGGCTTAGCTCTTTCTATTGACTCTGCTTGTGTTGGCATTGGCTCTGGTATTATTGGTATTAATGATATTGTTTTACCCTTTTTTGTGGCTTCTTTTCAACTTGCTTTTCTTAATTGTGGTAATTTAGTTGCTAATAGTATTGCTAAATATGTTAATGTTTCTGAATATGCTCTTTCTATTTTTTCTAGTTTTATTTTGATTTTGGTTGGCATATTTAGGGCTATATAAAAAATCCAACTTTTATTAAGTTGGATTTTTTTATTATTTCAATTTCATAGAAAGCAATTTAGAAATACCTTTTTCTTCCATAGTAACACCATAAACTGTATCAGCCGCTTCCATAGTTCCCTTTCTATGAGTAATAACCAAGAATTGAGTATCCTTAGCAAACTTCTTTAAATACTCTGCATATCTGTAAACATTAACATCATCAAGAGCAGCCTCGATTTCGTCAAGTACACAGAAAGGTGCAGGATTAATCTTTAAAATTGCAAATAATAGCGCAATTGCAGTAAAAGCTTTTTCTCCTCCAGAAAGTAGAGTCATATTTTGAAGTTTCTTTCCTGGTGGTTGCACAGTAATGTCAATTCCACATTCAAGAATATTAGTTTCATCAGCTAAAGTTACTTCTGCCATACCTCCACCAAACAATTCTTTAAATACCTCTCCAAAGTTTTTGTTAATAACTTCAAATTTTTCTTTAAATTGTTTTTTCATTGTTTCTGTCATATCTTGAATTATATTTCTTAATTTTGCCATTGTCTCATCTAAATCTAGCCTTTGTTCACACATAAAGTCATATCTATCTTTTAAGTTTTTGTACTCTTCTATTGAATCTACATTTACACTTCCAAGTTCTTTAATATCTGTTCTAAGCACATTTACTTTTCTTTGTGTTAGTGCTACATTTTCAGGTTTTGGATAATTTCCAGCATTATTTGGTGTAAGTTCATACTCTTCCCACATTTTATTAATAATATCTGTAATATCTTCTTCTGTTTTTGTTTTCTTAACTTCAAGTTTTGTAATTTGAGCTTTTAGATCTTCAATAGTCCTAAATTGATTTGTTTGTTCATCTTCTTTTTTGCTTAATTTTTCATTTTTTTCTATTCTTTCTTGTTTTAATTTTTCAATTGTATTTCCACTATTAGAAACTTTTGATTTTACTTTTTCTATTTCTTGTTTTGTGTCTTCTATCTCTTTCTTTAAATTCTCATTTTCTTTATTAGCATTTTCAATTTGAAGTTTTTTGTTTTCTTTATTTTTCGTGTGTGTTTCAATTTCTTTTTCTATCATTTCTGTTATTTCTTGAATTGAAACTTCACTTTCATTAAATGAAGATACTGATATTTTTAAATTTGTAATATCAAAATTCAAATCATCAATATATTTTTGACTATCTTTATTAGCATTTGAAAATTCATCAATTATTTTTTGATCATCTTCATTTTGTTTATTCATAGCCTCTATTTGTTTTTCGTTATTTTCTTTTGTTTTTATTGTTTCTTGTTTATCTTCTTCTGTTTTAATGTTTTCTTGTTTTAACTTTTCAATTCTTTTTTGTATTTGTTCTATATTCTCATCTATTGAAGTTACTCTTTGTTTTTCTGTTGCATATGTTATGTCTGTTTCTTGTAGTTGTTTTTCTAATGCTTGTATCTCTTCTATAATATCTTCAGATGAATTCATATATTCTTCTTTATCTTTTTCTGATTTTTGAATTTTTTCTTTTAATTTTTTTAATTTTTTTTCAAGAGCTTCGATTTCTCTGCTTCTACCTAAAATATTTACTGTTTTTTTGCTTACAGAACCACCTGTAATAGCTCCTGATGGATTTATTACATCTCCTTCAGTTGTAATTATTCTAAATGAATAATTATTTTCTTTTGCTAGATTTATTGCATTTTGCATATTATCTACCACAACAGTTCTTCCAAGTAAATTTAAAATAATCTGTTCATATTTTTTATCAAATTTTACTAAATCAGATGCAATTCCTATTACTCCTATTTTCTTTCCTTTTATATTCTCAATTTTTCTTCCTTTTACTGCTGTAATTGGTAAAAATGATGCTCTTCCCAAATTATTTTTTCTTAAATGCTCTACTAATTTTTTTGCATCTTCTTCAGTGTCTGTAACTATGTTTTGCAAACTTGCTCCTAAACACATTTCTATTGCTGTTTCGTATTCACTTGGTACTGAAATTATATTTGCTAATACCCCATGCATTCCTTTTCCAAGTTCTTTTATTTTTTCACAGTCTAGTAATAGTGATTTTACACTTTTGATATAGCCTTCTTTTTCTTTTTCTGTTTCTACTAAGAAATTGTATCTTGATTGCTTCATTCTCATTTCATTTGTATTATTTACTATTTGCAAATCATATTCTTTAATTTTATTGTCTATTTCTTGTTTTTTATTATCTATTTCTTCTATTGCTTTTAATATTTTATTTCTTTCTGCTTCTATCTTATTAAAGCTTTGAGCTATATCTTCTCTTTTCATCCTTGTTCTGTCGAGTTCTAATATTTGATTATCAGTTTCTTGCTCAATTTGTTTTTGTCTTTTTTCAGCATTTTCTATGTTTGCTGTTTGTGTGCTTATTTGTGATTGCAATTCATATTTTTTATCTATATTTTCTTCTACTTGTTTTTTTAGTTTCTCTATTTCAAGTTCTTTGCTACTTAATTTTTCTGTTAATTTTTTTAGTTCTTCTTCTTTTTCTTTTAATTCATTTTCGAATTTTTCTTTATTTTGTTTCAAATTATCTTTTTTAGATTGTTTTTGTTCTATCTCTTGTTTTAAATTTTCTATTTTTTCTTCTAATTCTACTATTTCGTTTTGATATAGTTCTGAATTTTCTATGTTATTTGCAATTTTAGTTTCTGCAACATTTATGTTAGAATTTAGTTTTTCTATTTCTTTTTCACTTTCAAATCCTATATTCTGCATATCTTCTATTTTAGTTGTAATCTCATCTATGCTGTCTTTTAATTCTTCTTTTAAAATTTTGATTTTTTCTAATTTTCCTTCTTCTTGATTCAATGTAGAATTCATTATTTCTTCGTCTTTAGTAAATCCTTCTAAAGATTGTTTAAATTTATCTATATTATATAAAAATAAACCAACTTCGATGTTTTTTAATTCTTCTTTTAAATTTAAATATTTTTTAGCTTTATCAGATTGTTGTTGTAAAGGTTCTAAGTTTCCTTCTATTTCTGTTAATATATCATTTATTCTTAACAAATTAAGTTTAGTTTGTTCTAACTTTTTTTCTGTTTCTTCTTTTCTTGCTCTATATTTTACTATTCCTGCAGCTTCTTCAAATATATGTCTTCTGTCTTCTGATTTATTACTTAGTATTTCATCAATTTTACCTTGACCTATTATAGAATATCCATCTCTTCCTATTCCTGTATCCATAAATAGTTCTACAATGTCTTTTAATCTACATGGTACTTTATTGATATAATATCCTGTTTCTCCGCTTCTGTATATTTTTCTAGTAACAGTTACTTCTGAATATTCTATTGGCAATGCTCCATCTGTATTATCAAATACTAATGATGCTTCTGCAAAACCTAATGATTTTCTGTTTTGTGTTCCTGCAAATATTATATCTTGTGTTTTTGCACCTCTTAGTGATTTCATACTCTGTTCTCCAAGTATCCATCTTATTGCATCTGATATATTACTTTTTCCTGATCCATTTGGTCCTATTACACTTGTAATTCCTGGCATAAATTCTAATACTGTTTTATCTGCAAATGATTTAAATCCTTGCATCTCTAATCTTTTTAAATACATGTTTCTCACCTTTCTTGTTGTATTTTATCGTAAAATGTAAAAACGGTCAATAGGGACTTCCCCTTTTTGACCGCATTTTTATATTTGTATAATTTTCACATTTTGTTCGCTTGTTTTTTCTGCTATATTGTGATAGACTATTCATTAAGGAAATGAGAATATAAGCAGAGTGTGTTGCCTCCAATTTTATCCACAGTTATTTGTGAGTTCTACAACGGAGGTGGTGCTTATGGTAGATATAAATTTATTATTAATTACATACCTATTTTTCTACGGATTAATAGGACTAGCTATCATAAATGTTGCACTAATAATTGTTTTAGCAATTATCTTTATTAAGCAACAATAAAAAATAAACCATTCTGCTTTGCCCAGGTGAATGGTTTATTTTTATTCTATCGAGGCAACCACTGTGTGGTTCTCATTTTCTTACTATATTATATAGATTTTTTATAAAAAAGTCAATATTTTAAGCAATATTTTCTTTGCTTAAGTCTACTTCAAAATAGAATTCTATACCATTATATTTGTTCTCAACACCATAATCATTTCCATAATTATTCATAATAGCTCTAACAATAGACAAACCAATACCGCTTCCTCCATCTTCTCTATTACGTGCCTCATCTACTTTAAAAAATCTGTTCCAGACACGAGAAAGATTTTCTTTTTCTATATTATCTCCTGTATTAAATACAGTTACTCTCATTTTGTTTTTTTCATGCATTACTGTATTAGTTATTTTTATATATTTTTCTCCTTCAATTTCTTTAACATGCTTTATAGCATTTGTTAAATAATTAGTTATAATCTGGCTTATATAAAAATCATCTGCAAATACATTTATATCATCTATAGTCTCAAATTCTACTTGAGTTTGTTTTTCTTCTAGCATTACTTTAGATATTCTTACTATTTCTTTTTCTAATTCTACAATATTAAAGTTTCTATTGTTAAACTCTCTTTGTTCATATTCTAGTTTTGTAAGTTCAATTAATTGTCTTACCATTTTGTCCATTTTATTTGTTTCATCTAATATTACTTCTGCATAGAACTTTCTATTTTCTGGATCTGTATTAACATTTTCTAAAAGCCCTTCACTATATCCTTGTATTAATGCAATAGGTGTTTTTAATTCGTGCGAAACATCAGAAATAAAGCTTTTTCTCATTTCATCTATTTTTGCCTTTTTCTCAATATCTCGCTCTAATTCAATATTGGTATTTCGCAATTGATTTATTGTTTTTTCCAGCTTATCTGACATCAAATTAATACTTTTGCCTAACTCATCTATTTCATCATCATCATCTGTTACTGTATATTTATGGCTAAAATCTAAATTAGCCATCTTTTTGGCAATACTATTCAGTTCTGATATAGGACTACTAAATGTTTTAGATATATATATTATTGCTATTCCACCAATAACAATCACAATTCCAGCTATTAAATACAAAAATCTATTAGATATTCTAACACTTTCTTGTATTGATGATATTGGAATTCTAATATACACTCCATATCCATTATCAAGTTTTCCTGATAATAATATATAATTAGCACTTGTTTCTGTATCTTTTATATTTCTTATTTCTAATTTGTCAGTTTCTTCTAGTATTTTATATTCTTGTCTCCTATTAGTTCCCCAAAAGTCTATAATTACTCTTATATTAGACAAAAAGTCTTTATTAGATAAATATACAGCATTATCTGATTGGTCTTTTATTATAATATCAAAATTGTTTTTTATTGATATTCTATCTAATTCATCTTTAAAATTATCAATTTGTTTTTCTGAATTATAATAATCATTTATATTATCATATAATACTTTTAATTGATTACTTTTGGTATATTGATAATATTTTTCTAATACAAAACTATTAACTAATATCAAGAATAATATTATTGATAAAACTACTATGCATAAAGTAAAAAATAATTTTCCTCTGACTGTTTTTACTTGTTTTGATAGATGTTCTCTCACTTTTAGATTCCTCATTTCTTTATTTCAAATTTATATCCTATTCCTCTAATTGTTTCGATGTATTTTCCTTTTTTGCCTAATTTATGTCTGATTTTTTTTATATGGCTGTCAATAGTTCTAGAATCTCCATAATAATCATAATTCCATACATTATTTAGGATTTTATCTCTAGATAATGCTATATTTTCATTGTCTAATAAATACTTTAAAAGCTCATATTCTCTTAGGCTTAAATCTATTGGCTTTCCGTCAACTTTAACAGTTCTTCCTTCTTGATCTATTGTTATTCCATCATAATCTTTAATTTCTTTTGTATCTCCATAAGTTCTTTTTAATATTGCTTCAACTCTAGCAACTAAGATTTTAGGACTAAATGGTTTTGATATGTACTCATCAACTCCAAGTTCAAATCCAAATAATTCATCTTGTTCTTCTCCTCTTGCAGTTAACATTATTACAGGTAAATTAGAATCTTGTCTTATTTTTCTAAGCACAGACCATCCATCAAGTTTTGGCATCATTACATCTAACAATATTAGTTTTATTTTATTTCTATTTTCTTCAAAAACTTCTATCGCTTTTTCTCCATCTTCCGCTTCTAATATTTGATATCCTTTTACAGACAAAAAGTCTTTTAACAGTTTTCTCATTCTTGATTCATCATCAACTACAAGAATATATGTTCCATCCATTTTTCTTCCTCCATTATAATTTATATTATAATTATAACTATTGACTATGTCTTTTTTGTGAAAGTTTAGCTATTTTTTACGTATAAAGTTTGTGTATTATAAGCTAATTCTATTCCCTCTTTATGCAATATTGACATTACTTCATAATTAACTTTTTCTTTTACATTTAAAAATCCTGCATAATCTGTTTCTGTAGTATAAGCATTAATAGATATTTCATATCCATTATCTGCAATTTCTTCAAATTTCACTCTTATATTACCATCTTTAATAATATCATTTCTATTATTTAACATATATTCAATTTGCTCTGTTGTTTGTTTTATTTTCTCAAGTGGTGTATCTAATTCTAATATTAATTTTGTATAATATCTTCGTTTTTGAATTTCGCCATAATTTATAATTGAGGCACTTGCCATTTCTGAATTTGGAACATGTAATACTGTGTCATCTAATGTTCTGATATTTGTACTTCTAAATTTAATCAATTCTACTGTTCCTTCATAATCATCTACTTTTATATAATCTCCCACTTTATATGGCTTATCTAAAAATATAGCTATTCCACCAATTAAACTTTTTGCAGTATCTTGTGCTGCAAGTGTTAATACAACTCCACTTATTCCTATTCCTGTTATAAAACCACTTATGTTATATCCAAGTTCAGAAATTATCATAAAACCTGCTAAAATATAAATACCTATTCTAGCTGTTCTTAAGATAGCATTCATTGTAATATTATCAATATCCTTGCTACTTTTATCTCTTAACTTAGAGACTATTATATTTTTTTCATTTAATCCTTGTGCAAATGATTTAGCAACAAACAATATCATTGCTATTTTCATCGTTTTTTCTATTATTAATTCTGCTTTTCCTGAAAGAGCTATTACATCTTTTATCATATATAATCCTATATATATTCCTATAAATGTAAAGATTGTTTTTAATGGCAAATAAAATGGATTTTTCTTTACAGATTTTTTTCCACCTTTTTTGTATGTTAATATTTTTATTATTATACTTGAAGCTGCAGAACTTAATATTCTAAATACTAATACTATTCCAATAGCTATTGCTATCTGTGTAATTACTTCTATATCCATCTTCATCTTCCTTTTTTCAAAAAAAACTGTCGAAATCAACAGTTTTTCATTTTAGTTCATATAATCTCTTAATTTTTTGCTTCTACTTGGATGTCTTAATTTTCTTAGTGCTTTTGCTTCAATTTGACGAATTCTTTCTCTTGTTACATCAAATTCTTTTCCTACTTCTTCTAGAGTTCTTGCTTTTCCATCTTCTAATCCAAATCTTAATTTTAAAACTTTAGCTTCTCTTGGTGTTAATGTGTTCATTACTTCTTCTAATTGTTCTCTTAAAAGAGTATATGATGCAGCATCATGTGGTGCTGGAGAATCTTCGTCTTGTATAAAGTCTCCTAAATGACTATCATCTTCTTCTCCTATTGGAGTTTCTAATGATACTGGATCTTGAGCTATTTTTTGTATTTCCATTACTTTTTCAACTGGCAGCTCCATTTCTTGTGCAATTTCTTCTGGGGT
>CAKPDZ010000047.1 GCA_934149155.1 uncultured Clostridia bacterium
ACCGGTCCCAAATGTGCAGTGAGCAAAACAGAACCGGTCCCAAATGTGCAAATGCAAAGAGAAGGAGGAATAAAAAATGAAAATTTTAAAGAAAATAAATAAGGGATTAATTTTAACTATATTAGTATTAGTGGTACTAATTATATATTTTGTTAATTTAGAAAAGCAAAGAGATAAAGATAAACCAGATATAAAAAAAACATGTGAGGAGTTTATTGCTTTTACTGATAAATATGCTGTATTACCAGAAGAGTTACAAACGCTTCAAAATGAAATTCCAGAAGAAAAAATGGAAGATTATATAAGACAAATGAAAAAGGACTTGACAAATTTTATGATAGATAATCCAGAAGCCATAAATATACAACAAAAGAATTTAGAATATAATTTAAAAAGCGGATATGATGTTTTACAAGTAAGAACTAAATTATCTAGAAAAATCCAAAAAATTAGTAGTTATCAATTTGAAAATAATCAAGTGACTGTAATGCTAGAAGATAATATAGAGGAAATTGTAAAAACTTCTGATGGAAATAAAGAATACACAAAAAGTAATGAATTATCTGTAAACGAAGACGAAATAATTTTAAAGAAAGTTGATGGTAATTGGAAAGTTGTTTATGCTAATTTGCAATTTGCTGATAATCCTAATTATTATAATGGAGTTAGAGAAACGGTTATGTATTAAAACTTTAAAGATTGTTAATTAAAATAAATAGAACAGGTCAACAAAAGTATGAAAAGAAAAGGAGGATAATAATGGGGAAGACAGTATTAGAATTAAAAAATGTAAGTAAATCTTTTGGAAAAAGAAAAATTATTGATAATTTAAATTTAGAAGTTCAAGAGGGAGAAATTTATGGATTTTTAGGACCAAATGGTTCAGGAAAAACAACTACAATAAAAATGATTTTAAAATTGATAAGCAGTGATTCTGGCGAAATAAAAGTAAATGGATATGACACAACTAAAGAATTTGAAAAAGCAATGGAATGTATAGGAGCGATAGTAGAAAATCCAGATTTATACAAATATATGTCAGGAATTGATAACTTAAGATTGCATGCAAGAATTAGAAATATAGATAAGAAAAGAATAGAAGAAGTTTTAGAATTAGTAGAACTAAAAGGCAGAGAAAAAGATAAGGTTGGAAAATATTCATTAGGAATGAAACAAAGATTAGGTCTTGCTTTGACATTATTACATAAACCAAAAGTTTTGATTTTAGATGAACCAACAAATGGATTAGATCCTGCAGGAATAAAAAAATTAAGAGATATTTTAAAAGAAATTTCACATAAAGAAGGTGTTGCTGTATTTGTGTCATCACATATATTATCAGAAATGCAGTTAATGTGTGACAAAGTAGCTGTACTTGATAATGGAAAAATAGTTAAAACTGAAAATATTACAAATGCAGACAATGACGAAGAAGTTATAGAAACAGTAGAAATCAAAGTAAATTATTTAGAAAAGGCACAAAACATTATTAAAGATAAATTTCAAATAGATACAAAAATAGATAATAAAAATATAATAATTACACTTCCAGCAAATAAATTGCCACAAGTAATAAAAGAATTAGCAGTTGCAGATGTAGAAATAAAGGCAGTAATACCAAAAGAACATTCTTTAGAAGATATATTCTTTGATGCAACAAAAGGAGGAAAGTAACATGAAAATATTTAAATTATTTATAGATGAAAACATAAAAACGTGGAAAAAGTTTTCAACTAAATTAGCAATAATTCTTATTATATTAGCACTTGTTGCTGGATTAGGATTGACAAAAGTCTTACAACATATGGATGAAAATAGTGACTCAGTAATTCAATATGCAAGCACTTGGAAAGAAGGAGTAGAAGAAGATATAAATTCATATAAGGAACAATTAAAAGAACCGGATTTACTGCAAAGTGAAAAAAATGACATTCAAAATAAAATAAAAATTGCTGAAGTTAGATTACAAAATAATATTAGTGTATATTCTGTTAATTGGAAAAATACAGTATTAAATAGTTTAGAAGAAAACATGGAGGAAAAATTACTAAATATAGTATTAGATAATAATTTTGAAGGTTATATAAATTATGAAAAAGAAAGTGAAAAACAGAAGTTAAATCAAAAAGAAATAACACAGCAAGAATATGATGATAATATTCAAATTTTAGATTTACGCTATAAATATCAAATAGGAAATGTAGGAAATGAAGAGGTTATAAGAGATTCAAAAGAAGGATATTTGTATAAAATTAAAAATGAACAAAAAAGTATAAGAACAGGAATTGACTATCAAAGTAATAGAGTTCTAACTGCAGAACAGAGAAAAGAATATGAAGATGATATAAAAATAAATATATACAAAATTGAAAATAATATAGTGAATGAAGACTATTCAACAACAACAAATTATAGAATGATGTTTGAATCGTTAGCTTCAAGTTTTGTAATAACATTAATTGCTATATTTGCAATGATTGTAGCAGGAGGCGCAATATCATCAGAAGTTTCTACAGGAACAATAAAATTTTGGGCATTAACACCAAATAAAAGATGGAAAATATTAACTGCCAAAATACTATCAATAATATTTTATTTAGTAGTAATAACATTAATAATGTCAATACTAAGTATAATCTGTGCAAATATATTTTTTGATACAGAAGGATGTGAATATATTTTTGTTAAAAATGGAAATGTAGAGAAAATAGGAAATACATTATTTATAATAGAATATTATTTTGCAAAACTAATTCCAGTAATAATATTTGCAATATTTGCATTAATGCTTTCTGTTATAACTAGAAATACGTCTTTATCATTAGGCTTGAGCATTGCTACATATATGGGAAATAGTATAGCTATGATAATAATAAATTCTTATATAAAGAAAGATTGGATAAAGATAATACCATTTAATAATTTGAATATTGCAGATAAAATTTTTCCAAATTTTAAGAGTATGCTATCAACAGGTTTAGAAAATACAACGACAACGTCTTTAGGATTTTCTATAGCTGTGCTAGGTGTATGTGTAATTCTTATGTTTGTGACTATGTACGATAGTTTTAATAAAAGAGATATAATTTAGATATTGTATAAATGTTATTTAAATGATTTTACAATAAGTATGAAAAGCATTAAACATATTTTTGAAATTTATAATATATTGTTTTGCAATACCGCGTAAGCGATTAAACGAGTACATGCGAATGCGATATGGAGCAATCTACATACTAAAATTTAATATGAAGATTGCGACAGCAAGGTATAAAAAACAATATATTATAAATTTAAAAACATTATATAATTTTAAAAAACTGTGAATTGACATTAGACAGTAGCATAAATTAAGAAAATTTTACCAAAAATATTGCAAAAAAAACTAAATAATAGTATAATATAAAAGGTGGAAAAATAGAATATAATATAAAATCCACAAAAGACACTAAAAAACACAGATGCAAAAAATAAAAAAAGAAAAGAGAGAGGTAAAAAATGGAGTATTTGTATATACTAAAACAAGTTTTAGTTTATATTTTAACAGCATACTGGTGTTATCAAACAGCAATTAGTTTGTGTTCACTAATAAAATTAAAAGACAAACCATATTTAACAAATAAAAATCACAAATTCATGGCAATAATACCAGCACATAACGAAGAAATGGTAGTATCAAATTTAATAGAAAGTTTAAAAAATCAGACATATGATAAAAACTTGTATGACATATATGTAATTGCAGATAACTGTACAGACAACACAGCAAATGTTGCAAGAAGAGCAGGAGCAATAGTATTAGAAAGATTTGATCCAGCACACAAAACAAAAGGTTATGCACTACAATGGTTTTTAAAACAAAAAATAGAAGAGAACGCAGATTATGATGCATTTTTCGTATTTGATGCAGACAATATAGTAGACAAAGACTTCATATTAAATATGAATAAAAAACTATGTCAAGGAGAAGACGTAGTTCAAGGATACAGAGATATTAAAAATCCAACAGACAACTGGATAACCGCAGGATATGCACTATTCTATTGGACAATGCATAGACTATATCATTTAGCAAGATATAATGTAGGATTATCAACATTATTAAATGGAACAGGATTCATGGTAAGATTTGATGTAGTAAAACCAGATGGATGGCAAACAGAAACATTAACAGAAGATATTGAATTTTCACTAAAAAGAATTATAAAAGGTAAAAAATTAGGTTGGGCAACAGATGCAATTGTATATGATGAACAACCAACATCATTTAAGCAATCATGGTCACAAAGAAGCAGATGGACAGTTGGACATATGCAATGTATGAAAAGATATACAGGAGAACTATTTAATAGTGTAAAAGAGCATAGATCATTAGTAACATTTGATGGTTTTTTATATATAGTAGGAACAACACCAATGTTAATAATAACAATGTTAGTATTATTTATAAACTGTGCAATGTATGCAGCACAATCAATGACTAATATGGAATTTGCAATAAATATATTAAGATATCTTGTACCAACATTATTATTACCAATAGGAACAGCAATAGTTGCAATGACATTAGATAGAAAACCAATAAAACCAATGATAAAAGGATTATTATATTATCCATTATTTATGGGAACATGGGTAATAATAAATATCAAATGTTTATTTAAAAGAGAAACAACATGGGAGAAAATCGAACATGTTAGAGACATCAAAATTGCAGAAGTTTCAGAGGGAGAAGAAGTTCCAGAAAAAATATAAATTACACGGCAAACGTGAGGCACGAATTATCGTGCCTTTATCTAAGTAAAGGGAGAAAAATATGTCATTTGAAAAAGTAAAAGTATATGCATTTGTAGGACCATCAGGGACAGGAAAAAGTTATAGAGCACAGATGGTAGCAAGTGAAAAAGATATACATTTCATAATAGATGATGGATTATTAATAAAAGATAATGAAATAATAGCTGGTGTTTCGGCAAAAAAAGCACCAACAAAAATAGAAACAGTAAAACATGCATTATTTTATGAGGATGATGAAAAAAAACCAATAGAAAAAGCAATAAAAAAATATAAGCCAAACAAAATATTAATACTTGGAACATCAGATGGAATGGTACAAAAAATAGCAGCAAATTTAGGATTACCAGAAGTATCACAAATAACATACATAAACGAAGTAGCAACAGAAGAAGAAATGCAAACAGCTCGAAATATTCGTGTTACAGAAGGAAAACATGTAATACCTGTGCCAACATTTGAATTAAAAAAAGACTTTTCAGGATATTTACTTGACCCATTGCAAATATTTAAATCAAAAGGAAAGGGCCAAAAGCCATATATATCAGAAAAAACAATAATAAGACCAACATTCAGTTATTTAGGAAGATTTACAATTTCTGATACAGTATTTAGACAAATAATGGAATATCTAGCAGATAAGATGCCAGAAATATATAAAGTAATAAGAACAAGAGTAACAAGCACAGATGCTGGGCCAACAATATATATGGAGGTTTCTGTAATGTATGGATGCAATATTCAGGAAACACTTAAAGAATTTAAAACAAAAGCAAGAAAAGAAATTGAAAAGTTGACAGCAATGAATGTTATAGCACTTGATGTAGTAGCAAAAGGTATATATGTACCAGGACAAGATTAAAAGAAAGAGGTAGCGCAAATGATGATATTTAAACAAATAATAAGAGCTATAGTTAGAGGAGCAATACGTTTATACTTTATAGTTGTACATAGAGTAAAAGTTATAGGAACTGAAAACATTCCGAAGGACAAAAAAGAGCCACTAATTTATTGTGGAAATCATAGAACATATAATGACCCACCATTAATGGTTGTTACAGCAAAAAGACATGTAAGATTTTTAGCAAAAGAAGAACTTCGTAAAAATCCATTTTTTGCATTCTTAGGAGTTGTATTTGATGGAATATATGTAAAAAGGGATTCTAAAGATATATCTGCATTAAAAACAACACTTAAAGCATTAAAAAATGGAGAAAGTATAGCACTATTTCCAGAAGGTACTAGAAATGGAGTAGAAAAAGGAGAAAAAACAAAAGACGGAGCAGCATTTTTTGCTGTAAAGACAGGTGCAAGAGTTATTCCAGTAGGAATAACAGGAGGAGAAAAGCCATTTGATAAAATGACAATAAGATACGGGGAGCCAATGGATTTCAGCAATAGAAGTAAAGATGAATTAGATGAAATTACAGAAGAAATAATGGAAAAAATATTAGAATTAGCAAAATAGAAAAAGGGAGAGAATAGAAAAATGAATAATCAAAAAATAAGAAATATTGCAATAATTGCACACGTAGACCATGGAAAAACAACATTAGTAGATGCTTTGTTAAGACAAAGCCATGTATTTAGAGAAAATGAACAAGTAGCAGAAAGAGTAATGGACTCTAATGATCAAGAAAAAGAAAGAGGAATAACAATACTTGCTAAAAATACAGCAGTAATGTTTAATGGAGTAAAAATCAACATAGTTGATACACCTGGACATGCTGATTTTGGTGGAGAAGTAGAAAGAGTATTAAAAACAGTTGATGGAGTACTTTTGTTAGTTGACGCATTTGAAGGTGCGATGCCTCAAACAAGAGAAGTATTAAAAAAATCATTAGCAATGAATTTACAACCAATCGTAGTAATAAACAAAATTGATAGACCTGGAGCAGAACCACAAAAAGTATTAGACCAAGTAATGGAACTATTTATAGAATTAGATGCAAATGATGATCAACTTGATTTTCCAGTTGTATATGCATCAGCTAAAAATGGTACAGCTAAATTAAATTTAGAAGATCCAGATGGAGATTTAACATGTTTATTTGAAACAATAATAAATACAATAAAAGCACCAGATTGTGATGAAGAAGGACCAGCTCAAATGTTAGTTTCTAATATAGATTATGATGATTATGTAGGAAGAATCGCTGTAGGAAGATTAGAAAGAGGAACAATAAAAGTTGGAATGCCTGTAAGTATATGCGAAAAAGATGATAAAATATCACAAGGAAGAATAGCAAAAGTTTATACACATATGGGATTAAAGAAAGTTGAAGTTGATGAAGTATCAGCAGGAGATATTATAGAAGTTTCTGGTATGCCAAACATTCATATAGGTGATACAATCTGTGACTTCAATAATCCAGAAAAAATACCATTTGTAGATATTGATGAACCAACAGTATCTATGACATTTAGCGTAAACAATGGACCATTTGCAGGAAGAGAAGGACAATTTATCACATCAAGACATTTAAGAGATAGATTATTTAAAGAATTAGACAGAAATGTAAGTTTAAGAGTAGAAGAAACAGCATCACCTGATTCATTTGTAGTATCAGGAAGAGGAGAATTACATTTATCAGTATTAATTGAAACAATGAGAAGAGAAGGTTATGAACTTTTAGTTTCAAGACCAAAAGTAATAATAAAAGAAATTGATGGTGTAAAATGTGAACCAATTGAAAGATTAGTTGTAAATATTCCAGATGATTCAGTTGGAACAGTAATTGAAAAATTAGGTAGAAGAAAAGGTGAAATGGTTAACATGGAACCAGCAGAAGTAGGACATACAAAAATAGAATTCAAGATTCCAGCAAGAGGATTAATTGGATATAGAACAGAATTCCTTACAGATACAAAAGGTGAAGGAATAATGAATAGTATATTTGATTCTTATGAACCATTCAAAGGTGAAGTTGTTGCACGTGTTAGAGGAACAATTGTAGCATTTGAAAATGGAACATCAATAACATATGGATTATACAATGCTCAAGACAAAGGTGAATTATTCATCGGTCCTGGTGTTGATGTATATGAAGGAATGATTGTTGGATTAAATTCAAGAAGTGAAGATTTAGCTATAAATGTATGTAAAGAAAAACATTTAACAAATACTAGAGCTTCTGGTTCTGATGATGCATTAAGATTAGTACCACCAATCCAAATGTCACTTGAAAAAGCTATTGAATTTATTCAAGATGATGAACTTGTTGAAGTTACACCAAAATCAATTAGATTAAGAAAGAAAATATTAGACAATAAAGAAAGAGAAAGAGTAGCAAGAAGCGCTAATAAAGCATAATTATAATATGATATGATATAGAGGTGGTTACATATATAATATATGAGAACCGCCACTTTAATTTTGAATTAAATTGTGTTTTGTAGGAGGGATAATTTAAAATGAATAAGGAAGAATTGCAAAAAATAAAAGAAAAAGCATTAGAAGAACATATTCCAATAATTATGGATGATACATTAGAAGTAGTAGATAAAATACTAAAAGAAGTAAAACCTACAAAGATATTAGAGATAGGAACAGCAGTAGGATATTCTGCAATGTGCTTTTCAGAATATTTACAAGAAGGTGGAAGAATAGACACAATAGAAAGAGATGAAGAAAGAATTGCTGAAGCAAAAATAAATATAAAAAATGTTGGTGTTGAAGACAAAATAAAAATATATGAAGGAGATGCAGTTGAAATTTTACCAACATTAGATGAAAAATATGATGTAGTATTTATAGATGCTGCAAAAGGAAAATATCCATTTTTCTTAAAAGAATCTTTAAGAATGATTAAACCAACAGGAGTGATTTTAGCTGATAATATTTTATACAAAGGTTATGTTATGAGTGATTATAATAAACATAAGCAACGTACTGCTGTTAGGAATTTACGTGAATATATAAAAGAGGTTACTGAAAACCCAAATATTGAAACTAAAATTTTAGAAGTTGGAGATGGACTAGCAGTAAGTAAAATAATATAAAAAATGAACCCACCTGAGAAATGACTCAGGTGGGTTTGTCAATGAACTATTATTAATTAAAAGTTTTGTTTTTCTCTGTTACATACAGAGGAGTTATAAGCCCTGAATAATCAGCAGAAAATTGAGGATAATATCCTGCAATGTGAACTTTGCTTTCATCAAAAGCAAATACTTCGTCCCAGCGTTCATTACGCTTTTTCTTATACTTTTCATGATTTGCAGGTTCATAATTTGCTTGAGATATGGTAGTAACCTGTATTTCAGAAAAAATCTTTCTCGTTGGAGTCTCCTTAGAAATTACTTCATAAGAGCTATGGAATGCTTGATATCCATGATTTTTCGGATTAGCAATGTAATCTTTTCCTAAAAGAGCCAGACCAGGGATAATAACTTCTTCAATAGGAAGTAAAATATTGGGATGTTCTTTCTGGGAAAAATTGCTTTTGGTTACCAGTTTGTCTGGAGTAGCCAGATTAACTGATAAAGGAAAATTTTTTTTAGTATTAAGAGATGAAAAATGTTTCATTGTTTCTGAAACAATTTTGTATTCATACTCTAATGTTTTTTGATTTTCCTCTGCTAAAAGTATGATTTTTGATGCTATTAAATCTCGAATTTCAGGTGACCGACCTTCATCAAAAATTCTTTCACAACGTTTATAAATTTCACTTAATGCGCTTTTGAAACGTTGTGAAGAACAGAAGTTAAGATTAGGGTATTTACTTGAGATAAGATTATAGCATTCACTACTAATCAATGCTTGCATTTGCATATACACATTGTCTGCTTTACGAATTTGAGCAGATTCATATAATTGAGATCCTAATTGCAAAATTAGAAAATCATCTGAATCGAAGTTTTCAGAAATTTTTTTGCTAAAGATTTCTAAAAATTCAGGAACTGTATTAGCAGTATAAATTGCTTCCCGGAAAATATTTCCTAGTAATTGTTCTTTATCTGTCACTTTTTTCTCCTTTCAGTGCATCGACAAACAAAAAGTTACATAAATATTATAACATAAGATATACAATAAAGCAAATCATTTGCATTATATAACATAATATGGTATAATTTTATTATGTGGCTAAGTGTCATTAATAAACAATTAGGAGGAATTACTATGGAGAAGATGGACAAAATGATGACATCAGAACTTATCTTTCGGGCAATGAAAGTAAGTAAAGATGCTTCGGAGAAAAGGGAGTTTTTTGAAGAGTATGAAAGGAGACTTAAATCTTTACAGATGACAGATGAACAAATTAGGAGGTTTATGGAATCTGATCAGATTATCATTTATGCGGGTGGTTGCTATATAAAACCAGATGAGTTATTGGTTAGGCAGCCATTGATAAAAAGCAATAACTTACTTGTGATGAAAAATTGCACTTTCTCGGAACTCGTGTATCTTGGCAATGAAGCAAGCTCCATATATATAAATGGAGGTAGTGATTTGAATGATGAAGAAAGAATTCTTGTTAGACAGAATTCAGATTATTTTGGAATTAGCAAATCGGCAAGGGAAATACATAAGAGAATGCAAAATCTTGGATTAAATGATAGTCAAGAAAAAGCATTTATATGTAATGAAACCAAAATGATAGACAGAGTTAAGAAACATCATTTTTGGAAAGCTGCATGGTAAAAAGCAAACAGCATATCTACTTTCAATTGAAGGTAGATATGTTGTTTTTTCATTATTATTTTTAAGATTTTATAATTTATTTATAAAAATTATTGACAATGCTTTTTTTATATGGTATTATATTTATTGTCAGTTAAAGATGCGGATGTGGCGGAACTGGCAGACGCGCTGGTCTTAGGAACCAGTGTCAACGACGTGGAGGTTCAAGTCCTCTCA
>CAKPDZ010000048.1 GCA_934149155.1 uncultured Clostridia bacterium
GGTGCAAATAATGTTGCTAGTAATAATACAATAACTTCTCCAACATTACAAGAAATTAAGAATTGTATTACTTTTAATATATTGTCATAAATACGTCTTCCTTCTTCTACTGCTGATACTATTGTTGCAAAATTATCATCTGTTAATATAACATCTGCAGCTTCTTTAGCAACTTCTGTTCCAACTTTTCCCATAGCACATCCGATATCTGCTGTTTTTAATGCTGGACTATCATTTACACCATCACCTGTCATAGCAACTATTTCTCCATTAGCTTGCCATGCTTTTACTATACGAACTTTATGTTCTGGTGATACTCTTGCATATACTGAATATTTTCTTATATCTTTAGTTAATTCTTCATCAGATATTTTGTCTAATTCTAAGCCAGTTAATGCTTCATCTTCATTTTCTAATATTCCTAATTTTTTTGCAATTGCAACTGCTGTAATTTTATGGTCACCAGTAATCATTACAGTTTTTATTCCAGCATGTTTACATTTTTCAACTGCTTTTTTAGCTTCTTCTCTTGGTGGATCTATCATTCCTACCATTCCAATGAATGTTAATCCACTTTCAATTGTTTCCATTTCTTCTTTTGATGGCATATGGTCAATATCTTTATATGCAAATGCTAATACTCTTAATGCATCTTTTGCCATATTTTCGTTATTTTCTCTTATCCATCTTGAATAATCTTCTAAGTTAGTTCTTATTTCACCTTTAAATAGATATGAATTACATCTAGCTAAAAGTTCATCAACTCCACCTTTTGTATATACTCTATATTTTCCATTATTTTCATTAACTGTTGTCATCAATTTTCTATTAGAATCAAATGGAACTTCTTCAACCCTTAGATTTTCTCTAACAATTGCCTCTTGATATTCTAAGTCAAATGCCATATCTATTAATGCTGTTTCTGTCGGATCTCCTGCAAGTTCTCCAGTTTCTAGCATTCTTGAATCATTACATAACATACAATTATATACTAATTTATTAAAGTCTTCTGTTGTTTCTACTTTATTTACATCAACTGTTACATCATTGCAAAATACTTTTTCTACAGTCATTTTGTTTTGTGTTAATGTTCCTGTTTTGTCTGAACAAATTACTGTACTACTTCCTAGTGTCTCTACTGCTGGCAATTTTTTAACAATAGCATTTTTCTTTACCATTTTTTGAACGCCTATTGCTAATACAATTGTTGATACTGCAACTAATCCTTCTGGTATTACTGCTACAGCTAAAGAAACTGCTGTCATAAACATACTTATTACATCTTTTCCTTGTAATAATCCTAACACGAAAATAAATGCACATATTGCAAGTGCTGCAATTCCTAATGTTTTTCCTAAACTATTTAGTCTTCTTTGAAGTGGTGTTTCTTGTTTTTCCGTATTATTTAACATTCCAGCAATTTTACCAACTTCTGTATTCATTCCTGTTTCTACTACAATTGCTTTTCCTCTACCATAAGTAATTAAGCTAGAAGAAAATAGCATATTTACTCTATCTCCAATTCCTATCTCTTCTCCTTCTATAGCTTCTATTGACTTTTCAACTGGTACTGATTCTCCTGTTAATGAACTTTCTTGAGATTTTAAATTTACTGCCTCTATTATTCTTAAATCTGCTGATACATAATCACCAGTTTCTATTATTACAAGATCTCCTGGCACTAGCTCTCTTGCAGGAATAACCTGTTCTTTTCCATCTCTAACAACTTTTGCCGCATGTTCACTTAATTTTCTTAATGCTTCTAATGATTTTTCTGCTTTACTTTCTTGTGCAACTCCTATAACTGCATTCAATAACACTACTATTAATATTATTATTGTATCTGTAAATCCTTCTCCTTGTGCAACTCCTACTACTCCAGATACAATGGCAGCTATTATTAATACTATTATTGAAAAGTCCTTAAATTGAGCTATAAACTTTTTAATTAATGGTTCTTTTTTCTTTTCTTGCAATTCATTTTCACCATATTTTGCTTTGTTTTCTTCTACTTGTTTACTACTCAAACCATTTTCTAAGTCTGTTTTTAATTCTGCTTCAACATCTTTTACTTCTTTGTTAAACCAATTTTTTTCCATTAATATCTTTCCTTTCTTTAGCTATTTTATATATTATAACCATTTTATAGAAATTGTATAAAAAAACAAGACTCCTAAAGAAAAAACTTTACATCTTTTCTTTAAAAGTCTCGTTTACTTTTATTTAAAGCTTGTTAACCAGATTTTTTACCCCTAATTTATTAGGAAAATCGCGACTGTTGATTAACAATTTAAAACTACTCCCTTTTAAGGTTATATAATATATTGGTGACCCCTACGGGAATCGAACCCATGATTCCACCTTGAGAGGGTGGCGTCTTAACCGCTTGACCAAGGGGCCAATAAAATTACTCTATATTTATATCATAATTTCCCATATTGGTCAAGTGATTTTCTCTATTTTTTCTTTTTCTTAAAATTAACTACAATTGCATCTTCGTTGTCAAATTCAAAATCAGCATCTGTATTATTAATTTGAACTGGATTAAATTCATCTCTCTCATCTGTAAAATCTATATGCTTAGGATCAAATTTTGTTTTTGTTTCTTCATCAGTATCTACTTCATTTGCTACTCCTGGAGTAAACTTTGCAAAGTTATATTTCTTTATTGGTTGTTCTTCTTTATACTTAGATGCTATAAAGTTAAATTTACCTTCTCCTACTTGGAATTTTCCATTATCTTGTCTTAATTTGACTGCTGCATTTTTAAATGGTAATGTTGCTAATTTATTAGGTGTAAAGTAAACTTTCCATTCAAATTTAACTCCTCCATATTTTGAATCATATTCTAATTTATTCATATCCATATTATTTGAATATGACCATTCTCTTCTCTTAATAAATTCTTTTGACCACCATTCTGATTCTTCTGGTGTAACACCACTTAAGAATATTTTACTAGCACAATTTGCAAGAATTGTTTCTTTGTACTTCATGTCTGGTGCATTTCCTTCTAATTGCGAAAGATTTTGTGTTGTTATTGTAGTTGCAACTTTATATTTACGATATAATGTAAACATAGCTTCAGTATCTTTACATATGAAATCTGGAAATTCATCAATATATAAGAAATGTGGAATCCTACTATTTTCGTTTCCAGCTCTTCTTAGTACTGCATTTTGCATTGATAATATAAAGAATAATCCAAATGCTTTATGTGTAGATCTTCCTAAATCTCCTCTACGTGTACATACCAATGTAACCTCACCATTTTTCAATGCTTTGTCAAAATCAATGTTATTATGTCTATTACATAATATTGATTTTACTCCTGGTAGTCTTAATAAATTATCTAATTGTGCAACTGCTATGTAAATATCTTTTTCTGTATCTGTTCTTGCAGAACTATTAGAATAGAAATTCTTTTTAAAATACCTAATTTGTGCACTATACTTTTCAGCAAGTATTTCATCTGTTTTCATTATTTCGCACATTTTTTCTACCAAATCAAAATTAGTTAACATTTTTAATAAGTCTTCTAAGTTTGGTATTTTTCCATCATTCATTTTTGGATACATTTCTTTTAGCATAATTGCTATATTTTCAATTGCCTGTATTATGAATTCTTCTCTATACATTTCTTCTTTTTCTAAATGGGTACTTGTATACATTCCCTTTAATACAGATGATATAGTTATAGCAATTTTTGCTGGGTCATCATATACAAATGGATTTAACCCAATTGAATCTGAACTTGATGGATCAATTATATTACATTTTATATGATAATTTTTACAAACATTTTTTATCCTTGTTACTGATTCAATATCTGGTGCCACTAATGTTAATCCAAGATTTTTATATACTATCTCATCATCAAATGATGATAATATCATTTTTTTCATATATGCTTTATATATGGATTCTTTTCCAACAGTTGGAGTTATCATATTTAAATTAAAATTTTCATTTAAATATTCATTATCATATGGTTTATTTAATACCGCTATCCCTGTTTTTAATGCTGTATATCCCATTTCTTTTGCATTAGCTATATAAAAAGCTTTTTTCTCTATATCTTTAGCCATCATTGGTTCTAATACTAATGATGTTTTTCCTGTTCCTGATCCTCCACAAGTTAATAATGATTGATATCTGCTTTTCTCCATGAATATCATCTTTTTACCTGTCTCGTAATCATTGCATAAATGCATATCACAAGTAAATGGACCATGTCCAGATTTTGTATCAGCTAGACTTATTCCTCCATAATCCCAAATAGATCTAGATTGGTCTTTACTATCTAATATACTTAATCTTACCCATTTATAAACTCCATAAAAAGTTGTTAGAGGTAAATATAAGGCTAATGCTGTTAAAGCAGGTCTTATTAATTCTGAATAATTGGTTACTAAATCAGTATATCCTGGTAATGATATTAAAAATAACCAAATTCCTCTATTTGTCCATTGCACAAACATTGATAATGCTACAATATATAGTGCTACTACATATGTAAGAAACAATGTGATTTTCATGTTTTTGCTGGAAGCAAATTCTGATGAAGGTGAAAATAAGTATGCAAATATTGGACATGCTAATGCTAATGTATATTTAAATGGTCCCCAATATGATACTGCAACACCTGTAAATATCATAAATAACATTTCTACTAATCTGTCTACTATTATATATAATGATACAAGTGTTAGTATATATGTTACAAATGTATTTCTACTTGCATTAATTTTTTTCAAAAATTTATCTATTATTTTCATTATTTTTGTTCCTTTCTAGGCACAATCCTTTTTTTATTTACATATATATTATCTTATAAATTCACCAAAATTACAAGGCTTTTCGGCAAATTTATATGAATAGTTCTAAAACAATCCCTGACATTACACCGATTGCATATAATATTCCTATTATACTTACATTTTCTTTAATGTTTTTATTAGTTTTAAAAAGTACTAATAAGCCAACACCAGCATTTACTGCTACTCCCGAAATTAACACTGGCATTGAAATTACATTTGAAATAAATAATTCTGTTAAAATTACTGATGATGCACAATTAGGTACCAATCCAATTAAACCTGATATAATAGGTCCTAATATTATATTTTTACTTATAAAATGTGCTATCGTATCTTCTCCAATATATGTAATTATTCCATTTAGAATAAGTGTTATTACAAATATGAATATAGTTATATTTAATGTATGTTTCGTTGCAGAAGGAACAATTCCCTCTTCGCAATGACAATGTTCATGTTCACACAGTTCTTCAATATCTTGTTCTTGTTGTTCTTTTTTCACAAAATTAAATATAAAATCAATTATAAATCCCGCAATTATTCCTAAAACTAATTTTATTCCTAAAATTGTTAATATTGTAGTTATTGGTACAGATTCTGTTAGTAAAATCGGTAACATTTCATCAGATGTTGTTATATATACAGCAATCAATGTTCCTATCGTTATTACTCTTCCTGCATATAAATTTGTTGCTGATACAGAAAAACCACATTGTGGAAAAATCCCAACCACTGCTCCTAACAGTGGTCCAAACTTTCCTGACTTTTTTATAGTATCTCGTAACTTATTACTTGTTTTATGTTCTATATATTCCATTATTAAATATGTGATAAATAAAAATGGTATTAATTTTATAGTATCTATTGCTGTATCTTGCAATATTTCTAATATATTTTGCATTTTTTCCTCCTAAATTTATGCATACCACTCAAAAGTCCAGTTAAGAATTTTTACATAGTCTCCTTCTTTTATTCCTTGACGTTTTAATTCCTCTTCAATTCCAAGATTTTTTAAACTCTTTTGGAAATAATACATTGATTCATTATCATCAATATTAATTCTTCCCATAAGTCTATTTATTGCTTTTCCTTCTATAACAAAAGTATTTCCTTCTTTTCTTACAGTAAATTGGTCTTTATCTTCTTCTAATGTATATACAACTCTTTCTTCAACTTCTTCGATGTCTTCTTTTGGTAATGTTTTTAATACTTCTGCTACATGACTTAATAATTGTTCTACACCTTCTCCTGTTACTCCTGAGATTTTATATATTTCTAATCCTTCTTCTTTTGCTAATTTTTCTAATTCTTTATATCCTGTATCATCTTGCATTACATCTATTTTGCTTGCAACTATTATTTGCTTTCTTGTACTTAATTTTTCACTATATTTTTTTAATTCTTCATTTATTGTATAAAAATCTTGTACAGGATTTCTACCTTCTATTCCTGATACATCTATTACATGTAATAATAAACGTGTTCTTTCAACATGTCTTAAAAATTGAATTCCTAGTCCAATTCCTTCACTTGCTCCTTCTATTATTCCTGGAATATCAGCAATTACAAAACTTTCACCATTTTTTGTTTTTACAACTCCTAAATTAGGTTCAATTGTTGTAAAATGATAGTTTGCAATTTTAGGTTTTGCATCTGTGACAACTGATAAAAATGTTGATTTTCCAACATTCGGAAATCCTAGTAATCCCACATCTGCTAATAGTTTTAATTCTAAGATTACTTCTTTTTCTTCTCCTTCTTCTCCAGCTTGTGCAAATCTTGGAACTTGTCTTGTCGCTGTTGCAAAATGAGAATTTCCTTTTCCTCCTCTTCCGCCTTTTAAGACAAGTTCTTTTTGTCCCTCTTTAGATAAGTCTGCTACAACTTTTCCAGTTTCTGCATCTTTTATTACAGTTCCTATTGGAACATTTATATATAAATCTTCTCCAGATTTTCCATATTTATTATTTCCACTACCATTTTCTCCGCTTTGTGCTTTGAATTTTTTTGTATATCTAAAATCAATTAATGTATTAGCATTAGGGTCGACTTGAAAGTATATACTTCCTCCTCTTCCACCGTCTCCACCATCTGGACCTCCTGCTGCTACATATTTTTCTCTTCTGAATGTTATTGCACCATCTCCACCATTACCTGATTTTATGGTTATTTTTGCATAGTCTGTAAACATATTTCCTCCTTTTATTTATTATTCAAAATAATCTAATTTCATAGCTCTTTTAACTTTTTTCATTGTTTCTTTTGCTGTTTGTCTAGCCTTTTCGGTTCCTTCTTTTAAGATTTTTTCTACTAATTCTGGTCTTTCTTCATAATATTTTCTCTTTTCTCTTATTGGATTAAGTGTTGCATTTATATTTTTAGCTAGTTGTTTTTTACATGCTACACATCCTCTTTTTCCTGCTCTACATTCTTCACATACAGTGTTGTATTCATCTTTTTCTGTAAATAAATTATGATAATATGCTACCATACATATATCAGGATTTCCTAAGTCATCTTTTTTTATTCTGTTAGGATCAGTTACTGCACTCATTACTTTTTTGTTTACCTCTTCTTCTGTATCTGATAAGTAAATTGCATTTCCTAATGATTTTCCCATTTTATCATTTCCGTCTAAACCTTTTATTCTTTTTTCTTTTGACAATACAGCTTCTGGTTCTACTAAAACATCACCATATATACTATTGAATTTTCTTACTATTTCTCTACATTGTTCAATTAATGGTAATTGATCTTCTCCTACCGGTACAACCGTTCCTTCTAATGCTGTTATATCTGCAGCTTGGCTTACTGGATATCCTAAAAATCCATATGTAACACTTTCTCCGAATATATTTCTTTTTTGTGCTATTTCTGTTTTTACTGTAGGATTTCTTTCTAGTCTAGCTATTGTTACTAAATTAGAATAGAATACTGTTAATTCTGCAACCTCTGGTATCATAGATTGTATATATATTGTTGTTTTTTCAGGATCTATTCCTACTGATAAATAATCTATTACAACTTCTCTTACATTTTTTCTTACTTTTTCTGGATTATTAAAATTGTCTGTTAATGCTTGTACATCTGCTACTAATATATATGGTTCATATTCTCCTGAGTTTTGCATTTTTACTCTATTTTTTAATGAACCAAAATAATGACCAATGTGTAATCTACCTGTTGGTCTATCTCCTGTTACGATTCTTTTTTTGCTCATATATATCAATCCTCTCTTTTTTACCTAATTTTCCCAATATATTATACTATATTTTTAGATAAAAATAAAGTTTTTTTCACAAATCTGTGCAAAAAAATAGAGCCTTGTACTACAAGCCTCTATTTTTCTCCTACTGCTCTATAGTAAGTCCTCCATTCTCTTGCTCCTTCACAATAATTTTCTTAAAGTTTTCGTTCTTCTGGCAAAGGTTTTCACCTATTTCAAACAATTCCATTTTGCAGTCATCAAGTGCCCAGATTCCAAATTCTCTAGTATTAATTTTCATTCCAAGTTTAAAACCAGTTTCTTTGAGTTTCTTTTTTAAATTTAAAAATACAATTCCTAAAATTTTGTTTTCTATATTAGGACATTTTTCTTTAAATTTCTTTTGTCCCTTTTTTTCAAAAACTTCTTGCTCTATCTCCTCTATAGCACAATATTGTATCGGAATAAATTGTTTTTCCCAGAACTCTACTTCATTTTCTTCAACTTCCTTTTCAAGCATTTTAAAAATCCGGTCTTCGATTATTGTGGCAGTTTCTGCCATCCAGATTTCTTTTTCTCGTATGATATCAGTTGCTTTTTTCATCTTGTTATGTCCTCCTTTGTGTTACTTACAATATTTTCTTGTAAGATTATTCTACTAAGTTCCATCATTAGTATAACATATTATGCTACTTTTATCAAGAAAAGAACGCCATATTGGCGTTTTTATATATTTTTATCCAAATAATCCTCTTTTTTTCACTGGAGGTTGTTCATTCATTGTTTTAGCTAATTTTTCTAACAAATCTCTTTGTTCTTTATTTAACCTTTTTGGAGTTTGAACTGTTACAGTAAATACAAAATTTCCTCTAGCAGAAGAATTCAATGATGAAAATCCTCTATCTCTTATAGTAAATTTGGTTCCTGTTTGAGTTCCTTCCGGAATAGTATAGTTCTCTACACTACCATCAACCATAGGTATTTTTAAATTTGCACCTAATGTTGCCTGTGTAATTGTTATAGGAACTTCACACATTACAGTAGTTCCTTGTCTAGTATATACATTACTTTTCTTCATTTTTATAGTTATGTATAAATCTCCTTTAGGTCCACCTTTTTCACCTGGTTCGCCTTCACCTCTTAATACTACTGTTTGATTATTATCTATACCTGCTGGAATTTTAACTTTTATTTTAGCTTGTTTTCTAACAGTTCCCTTACCTTTACAATTATCACAAGGTTCTTTTATTATTTCACCCGTTCCATGGCATGCAGTACAAGTTCTGCTTGTTTGCATTTGTCCAAGTATTGTATTTTGAACTTGCTTTACTGTTCCTGTTCCATTACACGTTGGACATTTTGTAACAGATGTCCCTGGTCTCGCTCCTGAACCATGGCAAACATTACACTCCTCTGGTCTTGTAATAGAAATTTCTTTTTCTACCCCTAAAAATGCCTCTTCAAATGTGATATCCATATTTAAGTTAAGGTCTGCTCCTTTTCTAGGTCCACGTTGAGCTTGAGTCCTTGCACCAGCTCTAGCACCTCCACCAAAAATTGATGAAAATATGTCTCCTAAGTCCCCAAAATCTGAGAATCCATCAAAACCAGAAGATGTATATGAATAGTAATTTCCTCCACCAAATGGACCTCCTGCTCCTCCAAATCCTTGAGAATCTACTGTACCAAATTGGTCATACATTTTTCTTTTTTGTGGATTTGATAGCACTTCATAAGCCTCATTTACTTCTTTGAATTTGGCTTCTGCTTCTGCTTTATTATCAGGGTTAGCATCTGGATGATATTTTTTCGCCATTTTTCTATATGCCTTTTTTAACTCATCATCTGTTGCTATTTTTTGAACACCCAATATTTCATAATAGTCTTTTTTTGCAGCCATCTATTTCACCTCTTTATCCTTCTCTAACATTAAACTTGCAGGCAGATATTCAATTCTGCCTGCCTCTTTATTTTTTATATATTATTTGTTGTCATCATCTTCTACTTTGTAATCTGCATCATATACTGTTCCATCATTTCCAGCATTATTTGCATCTGTTCCATTTGCTTCAGCTCCTGCTGCATTTGGGTCTACTCCTCCATTTGGATTTGCATTTTTATATAATTGTTCAGACATTTCATAAAATACTTTTGTTAATTTTTCTGTAGCTTCTTT
>CAKPDZ010000049.1 GCA_934149155.1 uncultured Clostridia bacterium
AAACAATATCATTTTTGTGCTCTCTTTTCAATATTTTATTTTCAATGTATTTGTGACATATCTATTTTAAACCTATACTTTCTATTGAAAATATCTTTTGATTTATATTATCATCCTAGTATTTTTATTGTATTTTAAGTAATTTTCTGATATAATTTTTTATATTTATTTAGATAACCTTATAAAAATAATTTCCTTTATAGGAATTGACATATAGTAACTTATAAACAACATACAATAATTTGTAGGAAATAATATGTGAGGTATTAACATGAAGAGACGAAAAACAAAACCATTTTTTCAAATAATCTTCGTATTGGCTTATTGTGCTGTATGGCTTATACTGTTTTATGCAATTTTTTCAGGTAAAGCTAGTAATATGTCCATTGAGACAAAATTAAGTTTAGCCTTAATCAGTGGAATATATCCACTGATTGGAATTATATTAATATCAAAAATGTAATCTAAATTTATTTAAATTAGCACGATACATAATAGTGATAGATACTAATTAAAGAAAGTATCTATCACTATCTGTTTTTTGTATAAACTTGCCAAAAAGAACCTTCTTTTTGGACAGCTTTCTTGTATATATTTTTACTTTATGGGTAAAATATTTGAGAAAGATTAGAATGGAGGTGTTCTTCTATGTCAGATAAAAAAAGCAAACAAAATAAAAATAACAACAGAAATAATGAAAGCAATAACAACAATAATAACAATCAAAATAATAACAATAGATAGTTAAACTTTATATACAAAAAATAAAGCAGTTAGCTAGTAGTTTTTATCAAACTATAGTAAACTGCTTTTATTTTATACAAAATTCATTTTTTATGCTGTTTCTTTTTGTTCAACAGCAATTCTTTCACTTCTAGTCTTTTTAACTTTATTAGGATTTTCTATAATTCTTGGTTCTTGATTATCTAAAACAGTTTCTTTTGTAACAATACACTGTTCAATCTTTTCATTAGAAGGAATCTCAAACATGATATCTCTCATAATTTCTTCAATTATAGAACGTAATCCTCTAGCTCCAGTTTTTCTTTCAATTGCTTTATCTACAATAGCTTCTAGTGCTTCATGTTCAAATATTAATTCTACATCATCCATTTGCAATAATTTTTTGTATTGTTTTACTAATGCATTTTTTGGTTCTGTAGTAATTTTAATTAAAGCTTCTCTATCTAGTTCTTTTAATGTAGCTATTATTGGTAATCTTCCTATAAATTCTGGAATCATACCAAATTTTAATAAGTCTTGTGGTAATAGTTGTTCAAATACTTTGTATTTATCTATGTCTTTTTTGCTTTCAATATCAGCTCCAAATCCCATTGATTTCTTGCCAATTCTGTCCTTGATAATATTTTCAAGACCTTCAAAAGCACCACCACAGATAAATAATATATTTGATGTATTTATTTGTAATAATTCTTGTTGAGGATGTTTTCTTCCTCCTTGTGGTGGAACAGATGCAACTGTACCTTCTACAATTTTTAATAATGCTTGTTGTACACCTTCTCCACTAACATCTCTTGTTATAGATGGATTTTCAGATTTTCTTGTTATTTTGTCAATCTCATCTATATAGATTATTCCTTTTTCTGCTTTTTCTATATCGCCATCAGCAGCTTGAATTAATTTTAGAAGTATATTTTCAACATCTTCTCCAACATATCCTGCTTCTGTAAGTGTTGTAGCATCAGCAATAGCAAATGGAACATTTAATATTTTTGCAAGAGTACTTGCTAACAATGTTTTTCCACAACCAGTTGGTCCTAATAATAAAATATTACTTTTTTGTATTTCTACATCATCATCATTTTTTTCGTGTTTAGCCATCATTTCTTCTTCATTTGCTATTCTTTTATAATGATTGTATACAGCTACTGACAATGTTTTTTTAGCTTCATCTTGACCAATTACATATTGATCTAATATTCCTTTTATTTCTCTAGGGCTTGGAATTTTATCTAATCCAGCTAAAGTATAAGTATCTTCATCTTCGTCATAAAATTCACTTTCAATTATCTCATTACATAATCCTATACATTCATTACAAATATATACACCTGGCCCTGCAATAATTTTTTTTACGCTTTCTTGCGTTTTACCACAAAATGAGCATTTTATACCTTTAGGTATATCATTTTTTGCCATCTATATTTCTCCTTTTCTTATTTTATCAAATTCTAATAACTATATTAATGTGCATTAAATGTAATTATTATTAGAATTAAATTCTTTTATCCATAATGCCATCAATAAGACCATATTCTAGTGCTTCTTGAGCTGTCATATAGTGGTCTCTTTCAGTATCTCTCTCAATAGTCTCTATAGATTGACCTGTTTTTTCACTTAATAATTTATTTAATTTTTCTCTTGTTCTTATCATATGATCTGCATGAATTTTAATTTCTGTAGCTTGACCAGAAATTCCTCCACCTTGACCACCAATTAATGGTTGATGTATTAATATTTCTGAATTTGGTGTAGCATATCTTTTTCCTTTTTCGCCATTAGCTAGTAAAACAGCTCCAAAGCTTGCTGCTAAACCAACACATATTGTTGAAACAGGACATTTGATATAATTCATTGTATCAACAATTCCCATTCCATCTGTAATAGATCCACCAGGTGAATTAATATATAAAAATATTTCTTTATCTGGATCTTCTGACTCTAAGAATAATAATTGTGCAATTATTAAACTTGCAGATGTTGGATTTACATCTTCTCCTAAAAATATTATTCTATCTTTTAATAATCTTGAGAAAATATCATAAGATCTTTCTCCTTTACTTGTTTGTTCAATTACATATGGTACTAAACTATCTTTTTCTATCATATTTTATCCTCCTCTATATATTTTGCACATTTGGGACCGGTTCTGTTTTGCTCACTGCACATTTGGGACCGGTTCTGTTTTGTCCCAAGAATGGTACTTTTTTGCGCATTTTTAGAAAAATAAAAGGGCGCAAATTATTAAATCACCAATTTGCCCCCTTTTTAGCTATTATTTTTTGCTAGCTGTTGTTTTTTTTGTTTCTTTTTTCTTTTCTGCGAATTTTGCATTTGCTACTATGAATTCTAATGCTTTTTCTGATTTTATTCCGTCTTCTAAGTAGTTTTTTAAGTTTTCGTTTTTGCTTAATTCTTCTACATCTTTTCCATAGCTTTTAGCCATTTCTTCCATTTTTGCTTTTACTTCTTCTTCACTTGCTTCGATCTTTTCTGCTTTTATTACAGCTTCTAATACAAGTCTTGATTTTATTGCTTCTATAGCTTGTGGCTCATATTCTTTTCTTATTTCTTCTTCAGTTTTTCCTAACATTTTTAGGTATTGTTCTAGATTTAGTCCTTGATATGCAAGTCTTTGTTCAAAGTCTTTTAACATATTGTCTATTTCTAGTTCAATCATTCCTGATGGAACATCTAATTCTGATTCTTCACATACAGCTTTGATTGCTGCATCTTCTGTTTCATATTTTGCTCTTTGTTCATTATTTTTTGTTAATTTTTCTTTGATACTTTTCTTTAATTCGTCTAATGTATCAAATTCACTAACGTCTTTGGCAAATTCGTCATCTAATTCTGGTAATTCTTTTTTCTTTATTTCATGTAATTTTACTTTGAATGTAGCATCTTTTCCTGCTAATTCTTTTGAGAAGTATTCTTTTGGGAATGTTACTTTAATTTCTTTTTCTCCATCAATTTCCATTCCTACTAATTGTTCTTCAAATCCTGGGATAAATGCTCCACTTCCTATTTCTAATTCATGACCTTCTGCTTTTCCACCATCAAATGCAACTCCGTCAACAAATCCTTCGAAATCAATTGTTGCTGTATCTCCATTTTCTAATGGTCTGTCATCAACTGTTATTAATCTTGAATTGTGTTCTTGCATATGTCCTAATTCATGATCTACAGCTTTTTTGTCTACTTTGTATTCTATTTTTTCGATTTCTACTCCTTTATATTTTCCAAGTTTTACTTCTGGTTTTGTTTGTACTACTGCTGAAAATATTAAGTCTTTTCCTTTTTCCATTTGAGCTATGTCTACTTCTGGTCTGCTTACTGCTTCTATTTTATTTTCTTTTATAGCTTCTTCATAGGCTTCTGTTGCAACTTCGTTGAATGCATCTTCATAGAATATTTGCTCTCCATAATATTTTTCTACTATATTCATTGGTGCTTTTCCTTTTCTGAAACCTGGTATGTTAAAGTATTTAGCATTTTGAAAATATACTTTTTTCATAGCATTTTCAAATTTTTCTGCTTCTACTGTAATTTCTAATTTTACTTCATTTGCGTTTTTTGTTTTTTCAACTTTACAATTCATTATTATCTTCCTTTCTTGTCTTCTTATAGCTTTTATATTATATCACATATTTTCTATTTTGCAATACTTTTACTTTATAATACTATAGAAATTTTCAAATTCAAATCCTTTATCTCTAAAATATTTAATAATTGTTGGTAATGCATTTGCTGTTGCTTGTTTATTTCCTGCATCATGCATTAATACAACTACACTATTATGTTTTGGAACTGTTTTTTCTAATTCTGCTATAAACTGTTCCGTTGTTTTTGCTCCTGCTGCATCTGATGTTAATGCATTCCAATCAATATGCAAAATGTCATTTTCATCTAATAATTGTTTTGCTTGTTTTTTTACTTCTGCATATTTTCCACCCCAATATCCACCAGGGAATCTAAATAGATGTGGATTGTATTGTTGCTCTCCTATTGCATTTCTGATGGCAGTAACACTTCTGTTATATTCATCTATTACACTTTGTGGAGATGCATATATTTGTGAATATACATGAGAATATCCATGACTAGCCAAATAATGGCCTTCGTTGTATTCACGTTTTACAAGTTCTGGATTAAGTTCAACTCTGCTTCCTAACAAAAAGAAGGTTGCTTTTATATTTTCTTTTTTTAATGTGTCCAAAACTACTGGCGTTACAGTCTCTGATGGACCATCATCAAATGTTAAAAATACTCGCTTTGTATCTGAATGATATATATTTTCTAAGTTACTTTTACCTTCTTGAGTTAGTTGTGGCAACTTGGCTTTTTTTTCTGCTTCTTTTTGTTCTTCTGTTTTGTGCTCTTCGCCTTCTTGTTTTCCACCTTGAAGTTGTTTTATCTGGTTTTCATATGATGTATAAACCTTTTGATATTTTGACTTTTTATTTAATTCTTTTATTACTAATCCAAATATAATCACTAACACTAGTATACATATTGCTATTATTATATTTCTTATATTTCTATATTTTCTTCTAATTGATATCAAATCCATTTTTCCACCTTTTATCTAATAATTAGCTTCTTAAATATTCTAATTCCTCTTCAATATCTTTTCTCATAAATAGCGGTTCACCTTTTTCAATCACTTGAATGTCTTTTAATTTATCATATTCATACAAGCTATCCCATGTTTGAAATTCTTCTGTTATTCCAATTTGATGTAATAAATTCTTTGCTGTTTCTTCCATAAATGGTAATAAAATTATTCCTATTTTTCTAATATTTTCTATTAGATGATATATGCTAGATTCTAGTTTTTCTGTTTCTTCGTTTTTAGCAAGTTCCCATGGTCTAGTTTCATCTATATATTTGTTTGTTCTAGAAACTAATATCCACAACTCTTTTAAAGAATCAGCTATTTCATATTTTTCGATTAATTCTTCTACTTTTTTAATTTGAATATTTGTAAATTCTTCAAATTCTTTATCTACTTCATTTGGTGTACCATTATATTCTGGTACTTTTCCACAAAAGTATTTATTTACCATTGATACTGTTCTATTTACTAAGTTTCCTAAATCATTGCACAAGTCTGAATTATATCTTTCTACGAATCCATCTGGTGTATATAGTCCATCTTGTGATGTTTGCATTTCTCTTAATAAGAAATATCTTGTTGCATCTAGTCCATATCTGCTTATTAATTTTTCTGGATATACAACATTTCCTTTTGATTTTGACATTTTTCCGTCTTTCATCATTATCCAGTTATGGACTAATATTTTCTTTGGCAATGGTAAGTCTAATGCCATTAAGAATATTGGCCAATATATTAAATGGAATCTTGCTATGTCTTTTCCTATTATTTGTAAATCTGCTGGCCAGTATTTTTTGAATAGTTCATCTTCATCTTGTGTATAACCCAATGCTGTCAAATAATTTGTTAACGCATCTAACCATACATATATAACATGTTTTGGATCTGATTCTACTTTTATTCCCCAATCAAATGATGTTCTTGTTACACACAAGTCTTCAAGTCCTGGTTTTATAAAGTTATTTATCATCTCTGTTTTTCTATATTCTGGTTGGATGAAATCTGGATGTTCATCATAATATTGTAGTAATTTGTCTGCATATTTTTTCATATTGAAGAAATATGCTTCTTCTTTCATTAATTTTACTTCTCTACCACAGTCAGGACATTTTCCATCAACTAATTGTGTTTCTGTAAAATATGTTTCACATGGCATACAATACCAACCTTCATATTCGCCTTTATATATGTCTCCTTTTTGTAAAAAGTATTCAAAGATTTTTTGAACAGCTTTTTCATGTCTTGGTTCTGTTGTTCTGATAAAATAGTCATAGTTTATGTTCATTAATTTCCATAAGTCCTTTGCCATTTTTGCCATTTCGTCAACATGCTCCTGTGGTGTTTTTCCATGTTCTTTTGCTACTGTCTCTATTTTTTGTCCATGTTCGTCTGTTCCTGTTAACATGAATACATCATACCCTCTTAATTGTTTATATCTTTTTACTGCGTCAGCTAATACTGTCGTATATGCTGTTCCTATATGAAATTTTCCACTTGGATAATATATTGGTGTTGTTATATAGAATTTTTCCATTCTTTCATCCTCCTTTGTCTGTTTGAATTATATTATAATATCTCTTTTAAGCAAATTATTTTTAACAGTCCCAATTCCAATAAAATGCTCATTACTGTAAACTTTATACACGCCATCAGGTAATGGCCAAGTCAATTGTACACCATTTAAAAATAATTGCAACTTTTTTTCATTTAAATTAATATTTTTATTTTGTCTAAAATAATTTTCAATTGTAATGCAAGTTTGATTTTGTTCTAATTCCTCTATTGTAATTGCATCTTCTATTTTGAACTCACCCACTTGAGTTCTTTTAAGTTCTTTCATATATCCCACTGTACCAAGCTTTTCAGCTATATTCTCACATAATGTTCTTATATATGTTCCTTTTGAACAAGATACTCTAAATTCAATTTGCTTGTTAGCTTCATTAATATTTATCAGTTCTAAACTATAAATTTCTATTTTTCTAGGCTCAATTTCAACTTTCTCACCTTTTCTAGCATATTCATACAATTTTTTTCCATTTACTTTTATTGCAGAATACATTGGCGGTACTTGTTCCTGTTCTCCTTCTAATGTGTTCAAAGTTTGCTCTATAAACGTTGCTTCAAAGCATTTTGAATCAACAGGTTTTGTTTCTATTACTTCGCCTTCTATATCTGCAGTGTCTGTTTTTTCACCTAGTTGCAAAACTGCTTCATATGTTTTGTCATGATTAATTATGTATTTTGAAATCTGTGTTCCTTTTCCAATAAGTAATGGCAGCACTCCTGTCGCATTAGGATCTAATGTACCTGTATGTCCAACTTTTTCATTTAATATTTTCTTTGCTTTTCTTACTATATCATGTGATGTACAATTTTTAGGTTTATTTATTATTATTATTCCATCCATTTTATTTTTTTAATCCTTGTTTTACTGCATTTATAACTTTATTTTTTGCTTGTTCTAGTGTTCCACTAACAAAGCATCCGGCTGCTCCTTTATGTCCCCCACCACCAAGTAACATACATATATCTGAAACATTAACAGTTTCATGAGAACGTAATGAACCTTTGTAACCGTTTGTTCCTTCTTTTTCTTTTAACAATACAGCAACTTCTACATCTTCAATATCACGAATCATTTCTACTAAGCCTTCATCGTCTCCAATTTCAGCATTTGTTTTTTCATAATCTTCTAAATTCAAGTATGCAAAAGCTACTTTTCCATCTTCTAGAAATTCTAATCTATTATAAATCAATTTTTCTAATTCACAATGAGCTTTGCTTTTCTTTCTTAATGCAATTCTGCAAATATCTTTAAGTTTAGCACCTTTTCTTAGCAATTCTGCTGCAAATTCAAATGTTTCAGGACTTACTCCTCCCCATTGGAATCCACCTGTATCTGTTATTATACCTGTTAAAATGCATGTTGCTAAATCTTTATTTATATCTATATTATAATATTCAAACATTGCTGCAAGTACTTGGCAACAGGCTGGTGCTACTGGATCGACATAATTGTAATCTGCAAACATTGCATTTACTGAATGGTGATCTATTTGTATTGTTGTTTTTGCTGGTTCAAAATATTCATTTCCACAAGCTAATCTTTTTAAATCTGTACAATCAACTGCTATTGCTAAATCATATGGTTCTTCTTGACCTTTTTCTAATATTTTTTCTGAGCCTGGCAAAAATTTAAAATCTTTTGAATATTCAGGAATTACAACATCAGCTTTTTTTCCTAATTGTTGAACCGCATGCATCACTGATAGAGAGCTAGATACAGCATCTCCATCAGGTGACTCATGTGATAATATTACAATTGTTTCTGCTTTTTTTATTTCTTCTAATATATCATCTAATGTCATTATTTATTATTTCCTCCGTTATCTTTGTTTTTCATTATATCATTTAATATGCTATCTATTCTAGCTCCATACTCTAAAGATTCATCTAATTCAAACACTAACTCTGGAGTATTTCTTAAATTAATTCTTTTAGCTAATTCTGAACGTAAATATCCAGAAGATTTTTTTAATCCTGCTAAAGTTTCTTTCACATTTTTTGAGTTCAAAATGCTGACAGATACTTTTGCATATTTTAAGTCTGGTGTAACTTTAACTTTAGTAACACTAATCATTCCCGTTACACTAGGTTCTTTTAAATCATAACTAATTATTTGACTAAGTTCTTTTCTAAATTCTTCATCAATTCTTCCTTGACGGTTATTGTTTTTAGGCATTTTTTCCTCCTTTCTGTCTTTTAATCCATTGTCTCATGTTTTTTATTTTATCTATATTTTTCATTTCGAGCATTAGCTATAGTTCTAGCTGTATTTCTTTTTTCTTTATCTATATTATCGTCAGCTTTCATGACTGCTTCTCTATATGCTTCATTATTTACTTCATCTATTGAAATTTTTCTGCTAGAATTTTTTACTTTTTCATATACAGCTTGACTTGCTCTTATCCTTTCCAAAAAATCCTTGCGAGTTTGATTATTATTATTTGACATATTAATCATATCCCTTTCAGTATCTATCTCTTGATTTCTTCCATAATATATGCTTCAATAATATCTCCTTCTTTGATATCATTGTATTTTTCAATTTGGATACCACATTCATATCCTTTTGATACTTCTTTAGCATCATCTTTAAATCTCTTTAATGATGCTAGTTTACCATCATGTATAACTACATTGTCACGTAATACTCTTACTCCTGCGTTTCTTTCTAGTTTTCCATCTAATACATATGCACCAGCAATTGTACCAACATTTGATATTTTAAATGTTTGTCTAACTTCTGCATTTCCTATTATGTGTTCTTCATATTTTGGTGCTAACATACCTTTCATTGCAGATTCTACATCATCTATTGCTTGATATATTACAGAATATTGTTTTATTTGTACTTCTTCTTTTTCTGCCATGTCTTTTGCTGTTGGCATTGGTCTAACATTAAATGCTATGATTATTGCATTTGATACTTTTGCAAGTGTTACATCTGATTCTGTAACAGCTCCTGCTGCAGCATGAATAACTTTTACTCTTACTTCTTCATTTGACAATTTTTCCATTGATTGTTTAATAGCTTCTACAGAACCTTGAACATCTGCTTTTACTATTAAGTTAAGCACTTTCAAGTCTCCAGCTTCCATTTGGCTGAATAAATTGTCTAATGTTACTT
>CAKPDZ010000050.1 GCA_934149155.1 uncultured Clostridia bacterium
TATATTTAACAAGCAAATCCTATTCTTTTTTGAACTTTTTCTTTCTTTTCTAATTTGCTTATTGCATTTTCTACATCACATTTTTTTATTAAATCAATGTCCTCATCTTTGTTTTCTGCAACTCTATCAGCTTGTTCGAATTTTATCTTTTCAAACAAATTTCTTACTGCTCTTGCATTTGCAAAGTTAGGTTCTCTTTTTTCAATACAGAATTCTTCTTTTAAAAGTTTTTTTATATTATTTGATAATTTATATTTCTCGTCTTTTGCCATTTTTCTAAATATTTCATACAGTTCGTCTTCTGTATAATCTGGAAAATCTACTTTAAACTGAATTCTACTTTCAAATCCCGGATTAACTTTTAGCATTTCGTTCATCTCATTCGTATATCCTGCTAATATAACACATAAATTATCTCTATTATCTTCCATCTCTTTAATTAATGTTGCAATACATTCATATCCATAATCTTTGTTTGAACCTCTTGGGCTTAAATTATAAGCTTCATCTATAAATAGAACTCCTCCTTTTGCCTTTTTTGTTACTCCTTTAGTCTTAGGTGAAGTCTGGCCAATATATTCTCCTATTAAGTCACTTCTCTGAGCCTCTACAAATCTGTCTTTTTCTGATAATATCTTTTCTTCGCTGAATATTCTACCAACGATTCTTGCAACTGTAGTTTTTCCAGTACCAGGATTTCCCCTAAAGCACATATGTAAAGTAGGCATCATTCCTCTATCTTTATTTATTTTTATATAATTTATAATCTGTCTTATTTGAACTTTTACATTTTCTATCCCTATTAAAGAATCTAATTCTTGGATAGCTGTTTTTTTCTTATTCTTTTTCTGTTTTGTTTTTTTATCAAAATATTCTTTTTTTAATATGTCTTTTACAGTATTGTCTTCCATCTTTTCTATGTCTTTTAGTTTTAACTGTAATACTAAATTATACATTTCATCTTTTATTATCCAAAATGGCTCGTCTGATAATTTTTCAATAAACTCCGCATCTTCATCAATTATCATTTTATTTTTTTGTGCAAATTGTTTAATATAATCAACTTTTTCTTCTTTAGACATTTGTTCAATTTCAAAATCCCATGAAAAAAACTCTCCTAATGTTTCTTTTATTTCATCTGTTTTATTTTTTATTATTATAATAAATACTTTGTTTTTAAATTTTTCCAATATCTCTACTATTTCTTCTTGTATTATAAAATAAGGTACATCCATTTTTTTTATATCTATTATTAGCAATTCCTCTTCTACCTTTTTCAGATTTTTATATTCTCCATTATTGTTTTTTCTAAGAGTATCTCTACTTAACCATTTATATCCTGTATTTATTACCCCTTTGTTTTTTAGCAACATACTTATAATTTTTACAACCTCTTCTGCGGAGTTATACTCACAATCACTTTGTATCAAAATATTATATGTTCCGAAATCAATTTTTCCATTTTTTCTCATCTCTATATAAGATACATAATTTCTTAATACTTCTTTACCATTTTTTAATCCATAAATATTTTCTGTTTCTTTTAATATTTTTTCTGTTTCTAAATCAACTACATTTGTTAATTGCATTTATCTCCCTCCTTATTTATCTTGTTTTATTATAATTGTTTTTTATAAATATTCAATTTGTTTGGTCACACATTGTATTTTATTTTTTTCATAACAAATATAAAAATAAAGCCTAAACAGCTTTATTTTCTTATTATTTCTATTTCAGTATTATTAAATAATGAATTTAAAACATTAAATTTTTCTTCACTTATTTTTTTATTATTAATAAATATATTATAATTAAATTCAAAAACCACTTCATTATCATCTAGAATTTTTATTATGTACTCTCCCTCAATATCTCTTATAAATGTATATTCATTCTTATTTACTTCTAATTTTAAATTCTGTTCATATTTGAATTCTGCTTTGTTGCTTCCAGTTTTTCCAATATATCTAACATCTACATTATCTAACTTCATATCAATTATTTTGTTTTCTAATATTTTAGTTAAATAATCCCAATGCTTTGAATTTCTTTGAGTTTTTATTAAGTTTATTTTCCTGTTACAATCATACATCTCTTTATCATCACCTTCTACAAACTCTATAAGACCTTGTTTACAAGTCCTAAATAATTCTGAATCTTTAATAAAATAATATCTCCAATCAGTATTATTTAAAGTTGAAGTATTGATAATACTATTTAAAATATCTTCAACACTAGTGCAGTTCAAATCTTCTTTAAGAATTCTCCTGTCAATAAAACTTTTTAATTTTTTAGATATATTATTTGCATCTTCTTCATTATTCCATTCATTTAACCCCGCAATCCATGTATTGGTATTATCTGTATAATTAAATACATAAAATGTTCTTTCAAAATAAATTTCTTCAGTCAATAATGCTCTTTGCAATAGAAATTCGCTTTTATATTCAAATATTTCATTTACTATATTTCCGTAATTTCTTAAGGCTTTTACTTGTTCTTCTTTAACTTCATCCCTTTCATTATATTCAATCCAATCAAATAAGAAATAATTTACTCCATTAAAATATTTATCTTGGTCAATCATTTTAATTACATCTTTATCAATTCTAAATATTTTTGCTTTAGCCTTTTCTGCTCTTAACCATTGTTTTTCTGTTTTAGATAATAGTTTTTCCTCTTCCCCTAACCCTTCTTTTATACATTCAAGAATATCATGACTTTCGCTTTGTTCTATTTTTTTAATCATTACATTTATAATCTTAATAATTTTAAAATATATTGAATCATTTTTCCTTTTATCTGCAATCTGTATATGATAATTGCTATTAATATAATTTCTAGTTACTCTTATCCAATTTTCAAACAATTCATAATTACTGTTTATATTTTGAGTGCACTTTGTACTTTCTAAAAACTTTATTATCGCATAAAAATAAAGTTCTTCTCTAATACTTCTTTTTTCAGGATCCATATTTATATCCCATAATTCTTCTAGGTCCATAATCTCTGTATGGCAATTTTCTTTCGGCTTGTTGGAATATAAAAATTTTATGTTTTTCATTATATTTTCTAATTTTTCAAAAAAATCTTGCTTTATTGTATAAATTCCTTCATCTGCAAATTTTATATTAATTCCTTCTATCAATTCTTTTTTAAAGTCATTTATTTCCTTTTCATAATTTATTTGTAATGCATTGTCTAAAAAATAATACATTATAAATTTTTTCAGAAAATTATAATAGTTTTCTTCGACTTTTTTCAAGACATTATATTTATTATTATCTTTGTCCTTCTCAATCCTTTCTTTTTCTTTTCTAAAGAAACTTTCTGCCCAATCATTATCAAAATTAGAACATAATTTTATATACTCTTCATTATCTAGGTATTTAAACGCTATATTTTCTAATTGTGATTTTAAGATTTCATATTTAGATAATTGCTTTCCTCTCGAATTCATTTTTATATATAATTCTGCTGCATCATCTTCTTGTGCCTTTAAAAATTTACATCTAAAATATATTTTTGGATTTATTGTATTTGTCAGAATATCACACAACGTTTCAGCATATTCACTATCCTTACAACGTTCGTTATATTCATTTTGAATTTGTTCTAATGTTTTTAATGCAGATTGAATTGTAATATCTTTTGACCATTTGGCTTTATAGTACTTAGTAGAATCTTGAATTTTTTGCAATATATCTCCTTTTTCATTTTCTAATACTTCTTTATCTTTTAAAAGTTCGAAGAATTTTTTTGAGCTTTCTTTATTCTCATAAGAAATATCTATTTCATTTATTAATTCGTACTTATTTGCTTTTGAAAACACATACCAATATAATAAAAATAATGTTGTTAATCGTTGTTGACCATCAATTGGAATAAAATTTGCTTCATTATTTATTCCATATATAATATCCAAATTCATATATTTATTATCATCTTCTAGAGCATCAAATATATCTTTTATTAACTTTGTTATTATTGTCTTATTGTTTCCCTGCACATAATTTCTTTGTATATTAGGAATTAGTATCTTCTTAATTTGATAAGTCTCATTATGGAAAAGCTCCCAAAAACTTGAAAGTACCAAATTTTCAAGTTTTTTTTCATTCTGTAATTCTCTATTAATAATTCCTAATATATCTTCTTGATTTTCTTCTAATTTTTCCTTTATATTTTTTATTAATTCCTCTTTCTCCATATTTATATCCTTTTATCCTTTTCTTAAATATTTTTTCAAATATCTTCTTAGCCATGTCATTTAAATAACTGTTAAAGTCTTTTTCTCTCCATTCAAAAAACTGCATTAGTTTGTCTTCATCATTATCTTCAGTTAAATATGCCTTTAAAAAAGCTTTTTTCGTGCAAATTGGCACAAATCCAATCTCATCTTTCTTTATTATTTCTTCTCTTTTTTGCATAAATAAACTATCTTGATAACTTCGATTTGTTTTTGAATCCAACAAAGCTAAATTTCCAATAGAGTTCATTTCAAAATTTTCTTCTAATATCTTTTCTAATCCTTTTTCTTGTGCTGTTTCTTTTATATTATTATTGTTAATATTTTTCAATTCTTCTATTTGTTCTAATTTTTCATTTAAGTATGTAGACTCTCTTCTTTTTGCAATACTATCATTTATATAAGAAATCTTTAAATAGTTGATATATTCTTCTTTGTCTTCATTATCCTCTAAAGCCTTGTCATGTTGTGAATGTATATGTTCGATATCCCATTTTACTTGTTTACCATCTTGATAATAAGAATCTTTATACTTTTCAAATGGAAATCTAATTTTCTTATCTTTTAAACTATTTAGAGTTAAAATATTGTGTAAAATTAAAACTTTTTTTATTTTATCTTTATTATCATCATAATCAAGATTCTTTAAATATTCTTTTACATCTTCTAAGCTTTTTATACTTCCAACTTCTTTTGAGGCATCTTTTTGATTAAATATTTTATTTTTAATTGTTTTTAATATTTTTTCTTTTACCTCTATCCTTTTATTTGCATTTTTATATTCTTGAATGTACTCTACTATCACATTTTTTTCGCCTATTAAAATAAGATATCCTATTAAATTATATAATTCTATATCTTCATACCACTCGTTAAGAATGTCCATTACTTCCACAATATTTTTCCAAGGTTTTCTACAATTCTGTTTATTAGTTTCATCTATCTGTTTTTTTAACATATTATATATCTTGTTTTCGTCACTATCATTTTTGAATTTTTCTTTATCATAGTTAGATTGTATCACTATAGAAAGCAATTCTGACATTCTATCATCTGTTTTTTGGTTACTAATAAAATACCAGAAAGACTGATCAAATAATCTATTTTCAATTTCATCCCACTCTCTAGCTGATTTTATAACTTTCTTTCTTAAGAATTCTGCTTTTACTAAATCTGCCTGTGTCAACTTTATATTGTTAGTATTTATTCTTATAAAAGCTTCATTTTCATTATCTCCATTTTCCAATTCATACCATATAACTTTTACTTGTTGTTTTATAAAGTTCCAAAATTCTCTTTTTTTATTTTCTAATTCTCCTCTATTCGCATACCATTCTTTTATGCACTTTATTGCTAAATTATAATAATATTCATTTAATGTTTCCAACTCATTTTCATTATTATCTTCTACATATTCTTTAATTTTTTCTTGTAAATCTAATGTATCTTCATTGTTGTCTTTATCTTTTATAGTCTCATATTCTATACTGTAAATTTCATTTTCAATATTAGTATTGCAGAGTAAATATACTGCTATCATATATATTGTAGTTAATCTTTGCTGACCATCAATTAGTACATATTTATTCTCTTCGTTTTCTACTTTTTTTATAATAATAGGTTGAATATAATAATATCTTTTTTCACCATAATCGTAATATTGCTTTATATCATCCAATAAATTGCAAATCTGCGTTTTTTCCCATCTATACCCTCTTTGATATGATGGAATAATAAACTCTAAATCTTTTAGCTCATCTATTGTTTTTTCTTCAAACCTTACTTCTTTTAACATTAAATATTTCTCCTTTTTATTTTATATCTAATACCTTAATACCTATTATAGAACAAATAAAAAAAATTACAATACCTTGGACATATATTGTCATCTTTATTCCTTTTTTACTCATTATATAATATATATAACTCGAACTATACTCTATGTAAAACATTTTCTTTTAATTTTTTAAAAGCAAGAGGTAATTTTCCCTCTTGCTTTTGGTTTTATGGTTTTAATTTTTCTGTTACATACCAGGCAATGCTTTCAATATGTTTCCAATTTTCTTCTGAACCGTCATCTAATCTCCACAGCTCATAAGCAATTTTATATTGAGTATTTGCATTGTCTATTGCTGGAACTTCAGCATTTTCTTTAGTAACATCCAATATGGCTAAACCATGAAAATACCTGACATACTGTTTGATATTCAAATCTCGTATTTCCATTCTTTGGAATATCGCATCAATCAGTTCATTTCGAATCTGACGTAACTTTTTTTTGGTTAATGGCTCATATATATCCATTATTCCAAATTCAGCTTTGTCTTCATCATGCCAAAAAGAATCTGGAATCTTTTTGGAAAAACTGAGGCCTTCCATAATTAGATAACATTCCCGAAAGCTGTCACGTTTTCCTCTTGCCATTTCATCTAATACGAGCTCCATCACGTCTCTTTTTACCATAAATCGTTCCTCCTAAAATTCACTTTTGTATACATAATGATTGTACTATTTTTTTAATAAAATGTCAACTTATATTAAGAAAAGCAGATAATTATCAACTTTAATTACCTGCTCTTGTTGTATTAAAAATTTATAATTCCTAAATGTTCTAATAATATTTTTAGCCCTAATAAAATCAATATATATCCTCCAACTAATTCTGCATTTCTTTCATAAGCATCTCCAAATCTGTTTCCAATTTTTGTTCCTATAACAGATAAAACAAATGTAATAATTCCAATTAGAGTTATAGCTAATATTAAATTCACATTTAAAAAGGCAAATGTAATTCCAACTGCTAATGCATCTATACTTGTTGCAACTGCTAATACAAACATTGTTTTAAAACTAACATCATCATTACAATTTTCACTTTCATCTCCAAATGAATCTTTTATCATTTTTCCACCAATAATGCCTAACAATATGAATGCAATCCAATGATCTACACTTGTGATTAAACTTTCAAACGCTGAACCTAAATAGTACCCTATTACTGGCATTAATGCTTGAAATCCACCAAAATACAATCCTATTATAATTGCTTTTTTCCAATCCATTTTTTTCATTGAAATTCCTTTGCATACTGATACAGCAAAAGCATCCATTCCTAATCCTATACTTAATAATAATAATTCAAGCGCACCCATTTTTCCACCTTCTTATTTAATTTCATACAAAAAGTAATTATACTATTTACAGTTAAATTATATAAATTTTAGAAAATTAATAATATATTGTTTTTTAAATACCGCGTAAGCGACCAAATGAGCAAACTGTAAATTGTAACTATCTATACTATTTTATATAATGTCAATAAACTTTATGACTTATTTTACTCCATTATCCACAATCTTCCATCTCCCATTTTCATCTTTTTTTAGAATCCAATATAATTTTTCATAATTAAAATCAGAATTATCTCCCGCCGGCGGAGTTTTATAAGTTGTATAATCCACGCATAAATAAAGATTGTCATCATCTTCTTGTTCTTTTTCATCATACCATATTCTATTTAGTTTTGCTGGAATTCCTATAAAATATTTTTTCACTACTTTAATAGCATCTTCAATTTCTTCTTTACTAAACTTTTCAGATTCTCCTATATCTATTTCAACATTTAAAATATTTCCAGGATATCCAAAAAATTGGCAAGCCCCAAATGCTATAATTATTATTCCTATAACAACTATCAATGTTACTATAATTTTCTTTTTCATAAACATTCTCCTTTATATATTTTCAAATACTTTTCCTAATGAATCATTTATAACTAAATTAGCTCTACTATCATATTTTGTAGCATCTCTATTTATTAATATCAGTTTATTACCTTTATAAAAGTTTATTAATCCACTTGCCGGATAAACTGTTAATGATGTTCCTGCCACTATCATTACATCAGCATTCCTAATAACCTTTATTGATTCATTTAATATATTATCATTTAATGCTTCCTCATATAAGACAACATCTGGTTTTATTATTCCTCCACACTCACATCTTGGGATATTCTCTTGTTCAAATACAAATTTAGCATCATAAAATTTATGGCATTTCATACAATAATTTCTTAAAACACTTCCATGTAGTTCTAATACATTTCTAGCTCCAGCCTTTTGATGTAATCCATCTATATTTTGTGTTATAATAGCCTTCAATTTTCCTTGTTTTTCTAATTCAGCAAGTTTTATATGTGTAATATTAGGTTCATATTTTAATGAATTCATTTTTTCTCTATAAAATTTATAAAATTCTTCTGTATTGTTCATAAAAAATGAATGACTTAGTATTTCTTCTGGTGGATATTTATATTTTTGATTATATAATCCATCTTTGCTCCTAAAGTCAGGAATTCCACTTTCTGTTGACACCCCTGCTCCTCCAAAGAATACTATATTCTTACTATTTTTTATTATTTTATTAAACTCACTTATTTTGTCTTCCATTGATATTCCTTCTTTATATATATTTCACAAAAGCAGACAATTCTAAAATTATCTGCTTTTCTTTATTATGATATAGATGCATTATAGATTTTAACTATGACATCGTTTAATTTTGCATCAAATTCTTCTTGAGTTTGATGTGCATTTAAGTCTTGTAATAATGCTCTTGAAAAACTTGCTATCATTCTATTATTTTTAGCTAATAATTCAACAGCTTTATCTATATCATATCCACCTGATAAAGCTACAATTCTTACAACACATTCATAATCATATAAATCTAAATAATGATTTTCAACTGTTGGAATTGTGAACTTGAACATTATTTTATCTTCTTTATTCCAGTTGTCTAATTGTTTTTTGATTTCGTCTTTTAAGATTTCTTCGCATTTTTCTTTTTCTGGTGCATTTATATCAACTTCTGGTTCGATAATTGGCACTAAACCTGCATCACATATTGTTTTTGCGAATTCAAATTGTTGTGCTACAATTGCTTTTATTCCTTCAACATTTGGTTCATATACTACTGATCTCATTTTTGTTCCGAATACATGCTTTTCGTTTGCTTCTTTTAATTCTGTTTCTAATTCTGGAATTGGTTTCATTAGTTTTACACCATCTTTTTCATCTTGAAGACCTTTATCAACTTTTAAGAATGATACTATGTGTTTTTGATTCCATAAATAGTCTGCTGTAAATTCATCTTTTACTTTTGATAACATTGTTTTTTCAAATAAGATTGCTCCTAATATGTGTTCATTTGTAAATGATTTGCTTGTAAATACTCTTTTTCTCATTTCATGTATTAAGTTAAACATCTCTTCTTCTGTGCTATATTCACTTTCTGGAATTCCATATGCTTTTAATGTTTTACTACTACTTCCTCCACTTTGGTCTAATGCAGCTATAAAGCCTTGTCCATTTTTTATAATTTCATACATTTCGTTATTCATTTTGTAACCACCTTTCAATTTATAATTCATCTACATTATAATTATTTTCATTTTAGAAGTCAATAAAATTTTCTAACATTCTTCAAAGAAGTAATCTTCAATTCTTGCTAATATCTTTGATTTTTCTGGCTCTTTAAAATTAATATTTTTTCTTCTATAAACTGATAGCATTAATGATACACATATTATATTCATAAGCAATTCAACTTCTCCAGAACTAAAAAATGGCATTTTAAATTCTGCAACCCCTATAATTCCAAAGTTCATTGCAATATTGCATATTGTTTGTATT
>CAKPDZ010000051.1 GCA_934149155.1 uncultured Clostridia bacterium
GCTATTGGACTTATGTCCATACGAGTTCAAGTCTCGTTACCTCTACACAGCACCTATATTTTATAGGTGTTTTGTTTTTTTATATATTCATATATTACTCTTTCTACATAAGCTAATGCTTCATAATTGCTTATGTATCTTCCATCATGTCTGTGTCTTACTGTACTTCTTATTATCTTTATTTCTTGATTATATTGTCTTTTATACATTGTTGCTAATTTGTTTTTACTTAGTCCTTGTTTCCATTTTGTTATTATCTCTTTATCTTGCATACTACACCTCTTTAGATTCTCTTTAGATGTAGTATGCTCTTTTATTTATTTAATAATTCTTTTGCTTTATTTTCGTAATATTGCTTTATTTGTTCTATCGTTGCTTCTTCTCCTTGTTCGCTATACTCTGTTTCCCATGTCCCAAATTCATCTATTAAACTGCTGTGTAAACTATCTATTTCATTTGCCATTAAATCAATTTTTTTATCTTTGTTTTCACATTCTATTACATGTAACATATCATTTGTTGCTAACATGTTTTGATATTGTTCTATTTGTTTGTCTTTTTTCTTATTCTCTTTCAATATTCTTTCATAATCTGATAAAATATACTGTATTGCATTTGTTTCATCAACTTCTAACATATTATTAAATCTATAATCTATAAATTTGTATGCATATAATAATTTTTCTAATATTTCTATTGCTTGTTCTTTTGTCATATGTTAGTCCTCCTCGTAATAATATAAAATATTATTTTCCATTTTATATTCTTTATTTGTGTAAATATCAACATAATATAAAATTTCATTTTTGTGTTCATCTTTAATTGGTTTCATTATAATTCTTTCATTCACTACCATATTCCACGCAATAGTAAGTGGTGTAACTATAGTCGCTACAATAAAACCTACAAGAAAACCTCCTAATCCATCCATCCTAATTCCTCTACTTTCTTATTTATTGCTTGTAGTTCCAAAATTGTTATTTCTTCATAACTATCATAGAAATTTAAACAAGCAAATGTTTCGTTATTTCTAAAACTAATAATTTTTTCTAATTTTTCATTATAATAATCTAAATGTTCTAAATAGTTTTGTTTATAGTACCCTAACTCTCCAAACATCTCATCAGCACTCATTTTATTTCCCCTCCTTTTACCATTCTTTTCCATCTATTTTCAATTTACTACTATCTGTAATTAAACTTATAGCATTTTCGTCTACTGCTATTACACTAATTACTTGTGTATTATCTATCCATAAATCAAATTCTTCTAGTTCTTCATCATCTAAGCCATTTAATATACTTTTTAATTTTTTTAGCACACCATACATATTTTATTTTCTCCCTTCTAGTAGTTCTTGTAATTTCTCTAATTTTATATATTTTTGTGCATCAATACACGTTGCTTCGTCTGGAAATTCTGCATCTCCTTCAAATATTATTCTATATTCTCCATTGTTTAATATTTCTTCTATCTTGTCTTTTATTTTTTGAATTGGAATAACATTTTCTTTCAATAATAAATCTTGATAAAGTTTTACATATTTATTTTTCATTTTCTTTTCACTTTTATATGTTTCTTTTAATTCTTCATTCTCTTTTAATACTCTTTTATAATCGCATTCATTTTCATCTAATTCTGTCAACATTGCACTATATTCTTTTTCTAATTTATCAGCTCTTGCTTTTTCTTTTAAATAATTGTCTACTATATTTTTAATGCTTTGTATTTCTTTTTTATAATATTGTATATCTTCATCATTGTCATTTTTTACTTTCATTTGACTATATATTGCATTAATACAATCTTCATCTCCTTTTATTATTCCTTTTAATATTTTCATATCTTCTTTTATACTATTTTCCATTTATTCCTCCTCAAATATTCTATGCTTTTATCTATCATTGCTAATTCGCACTTTTTTTCTTTGCTTGGTTCAAATAAATTTACACCTTTAGTTTTTACCTTTTGGAGCTCTAACAATTTAATTGTATATTCTCTACACAAATCTAATATTTCTATATCTTCTTCTATACTATTTTCTTTCACTTAAAACACCTCCTACACTATTTGTTTATCAGCTACTTTTACTTTCCAGTTTCCAAAACTACCTTTAAATATCATGCTTCCAACTCTGAAATCATCTGCTATTGTATCTCCAATATTGTACTTGTTATAATATTCTTCTGATACTTCTATATAAATGTCTATGTCATTCATAGCATCTTTTAAATGTTCACTTACACTCAATGTTAAGTGTGATTGTGATATATTTATTTTCATTATGTACTTTGCTTTTCCACTTGCAACTTTATTTTTTTCTTGTATTAATTTTTCTACACTTGATAATTCATTGTTTTTATTGTTTATTTGTCTTTCTATATTTAATTGTTCTTCTTTTAATTCTTTAATTTTACTTATGTATTGTTTATCATCTTCTGATAATATCTTGTATTTATCTATTTTTACTACTAAAAATATTGATAATATTATATTTGCTATAATCATTCCTATTAAAATATATTTTTTCATACTACTTGTCCTCTACTTTCCTTTCAAAATATTGTTTTACACATTCTATTTCTGTAGGCATATATTGAGTTTTTGTAGGCTCTCCACATTCCTCTTCTTTGCTTGGCTCACAATCTCTACATACATCATATTTTAAATCTTCGTCATGTCTTAATCGTTCAGCCATTAAATCTATTATCTTATCTTTCTTCTGCAATTCTAATAAATTATTGCTAATGTCTTTTGACTGTTTATTTATTGTTATGTCTTTTTCAACATCAATTTTTTCTAGTCTTTCACATTCGTGGTCTACAATATCAAAATCTTGTTTTAATTTTTCTATTTCTTTTTGTTGCTTTTCTATTAGATTCAATAAAATATACAAATTATTAACATCAAAGTTGTCTACTATAACAGAAGTTATTTTTTCATTTTCTTTGAATCTTTTATTGTAATACTCAATAGTTCTCTTTAAATCTTCTATTGCTTTTCTTTCTTCATCTGACATTTATTTGTCCTCCTTGCTTATATTATCTCTCTAATTTACTTTTAAAATAAGGTCTGTTTTCTGTGTTGTAACACAAACTAGAATTAGGACATTCCATTGTTTTTCTTTTTATACACATCTCGCAACTTTTAATTTTTTCAGCTTTTATGATATCTACTAAATAACTTCCTATACTTTTTCCATAGCTCATTATATCTACTCTCCTTCTTTTAATAACCTTACTCTTTTCTTCTCTAAAATTCTAATTTTATTTTTAATTGCTATTTTGATAACTTTGTCATAATTAAAATTAAAATTTTCTGCCAAATACCAGCCATCTGTGTAACACACACAATGATGCCTTACGTTTCTATAATCTTGTTTTAAACACTGTATATCTCTATCAATTTTTTGTAATTTTTCAACTTTTTTTATTTCCTTTTTCGTTATCATATCTACTCACTTCCTTTTAATAACTTTTGATATACGTTCCATTCGACGTCATCTTCAAAATCTTTATATTCTTGTTGTAATTCAAATTCTCTTTGCATCTGTCTATCTCTTATTTTGTCTTTGCTTATGCTGTTATGTTCTAATTCAGTTAATTTATACATTCTTTTTTCAAAATCCATTCTAAAATTTTCAGTAAAATAAATTATTCCGTTCTTTTTGCCTCTCATATTTTTGCTTAAATCAACACAACTATTAATTGGATTTCTTTTAACTTGTGTAAATAATCTATAATCTTCTTCCATTATTTGTCTTCATCTCCTAACTTTCTACCGACACATTGGGCAATAGCTTATTTTACATTCAACTGATATATCCCAATTTTGTTTATCCAGTCCATAAGCAACTAATTTACTACTTGCACTATGTAATTCAATTCCTAATTCTCTCTTGTTATCTTTACATATTCCTTTTCCTTTTTCACAATATTCGCACATCTTACTTCTCCTTTTCTAATAGTTCTTGTAAAACTTGTATTTCTTTTTTATTGTCTATATAATCATAATGTTCTTCCATTTTTAATACTTCTATCTTCTCTTTTATTTTGTCTTTGCTGATATATTTTTGTTTTATTTCTTGTACCATTTCATCTGCTATTATCAAATCTTCTGTTAATCCTAAATCTTTAATTACTGAATTTATATCTGCTTGTAATGTTTCAAAATTACATTCAAAACATTTCCTTCGTTCTTCTTCTTTTTCCAGTTGTTCTAATAAATGATTATTTTCTAAACATATTGTTTCATAATCACTTTCTATATATCTATTCAATCCTCTTAATACTGTTTCTATTGCTTTTGCTTCGTTGCGCCATATTTCACACATGGCACCTGTACAAGCATTTACAGAAGCATTTATATTTTCTCTTCTCATTTTTTCTAATATTTTAATTGCTTCTTCTATATTCATTTCTTTAGACATCTATATCACTCTCCTTTAATTCTCTAAAAAATATTTTCATATCTTTATCAAAAATATCATTTAAGTATTTTAGTGTTTTTTCGCTTAAATCAACCTCATTTAATTCATTTATAAATTCTGAAAAACTATCTCCAAAACATTCTGCTATATTGTTTCCATTGTAATCACCTATTTTTTCAAAAAATTCATGTGTTCTTTCATTCATTCCAATCCAACTCCTTTACTTTTTGATTTATTGCTTGTAATTCTTGCATTGTAATATGACAATTTTCTCCTGTTCCATACCCTGCTGATATACTTTTATCAAGCAATTCAAAAACTATTTCTTTATCCATATATTGTCCTTCTTTTTCATAATTTAAAGTTGTATTACTATTTATAATAATTTCATATCCTAACTTTTCAAACATCTCATCTGCTTTACTCATATCTATCACCTACTTTATTATTCTTAATTCCAAATCTGGATAAACTTTTTCAAATATTTTATGTTTTAATTTGAATACATCTGTCTGCATTCCTTTTACATCTTCTACTATTGCTTTACCGTTTTCTATGTATTGAAAATCTGCTATATATTCTATCTTTCTGTATGTTTTGCCATTTTTCTTAAAACTATCTTGTAATAAAAATCTTGGTTGTAATTCTAAATTACTTATTTCTCCTACTTTTTCTAATAGTTTTAATTCTTTATATCTTTGACTTTCTCTTATACTGTCAAATACATACATATCAACTTGTACTTTTTTATTTCTGTATTTGTTCACTTTTCTTTAGCTCCTCTCTTAACATCTCTTGCCAATTTTCTATTCCTGGTATAAAATTCTTGCATCTTATTACTGGCTTATATTCTTCACATTCTTGCTTGTTACAGCCTAAGCAGTAATAACATAGTGTATTCTTTTTTATTTGTTTCATAGGTTAGTCCTCTGGCATTTCATATACTACTTTGGTTGAACCAAAACAACTTGAACTACCATGTATAATATTTTTTCTATAATTTTCTACTATTTCTTGTAATACTTCTTTTGCTCTTTCTTCTGTTTTGTAATAACCTAAATCTCTATAATTGTCATCTCTTCCTACAATGAAACCCGCCGATATTAAATATCCATCTTCTTCACAGTTCGTTACTTGGATATTCATAATGTTATTAAAATTTAATATTTCATCTTTTTCTTGACTTACTATTATCATTGTTTTCCTCCATTTCTAGCATTTTCAACCAACTTTTTAATTATATTTGTATAATACCTCTGTTCTGGTCTTAATAAGTCTGCAAAATTTTCTAGATCGTTTAGTTCTTTTTCTTGTTTATTTGTTTTTGCTTCTTTTTCTGTTTTAAATAAATTATCATTTAATCCGTGCAACTTTCTTGTTGCTATTAGTTCTTCATTATCAGCTACATCAGCCATAATTATTCATCTCCTTTTTTCTTTTTAGCACATCTCAAATTTTTTATTATTCTTGGAACATATTCTCTTGTTTTATGATTAGATTCCAACATTTCAATATTCTTGATGGCTTGTTTTGTATCTCCAATAATCCCTTTTGTAATATATTTGTCAGTATATCCTTTTAGAGTATTTATTAAATCTAACTTGTCTTTAAATACTCTTCTCTCTTTCCTTGTTTGTTTCAATTGTTTTGCGACTCCTGTAAGTTGTATTCCATTTAAATTTCCTAGTTCTATTTCATGTAAATAATCCTCTTGTTCCGCTTCTTTCTGTCTTATCTTTTCTTCTAACTCTTTCTTTATATCGTCTAAATTGCTAAATAATATATCAACATCAACTAGCAATTCCTTTACTTCATCTACATTATCTATTTTCACTTCATCAATCTCCTTTGTATCTTTATTTTTCTAATTGTTTTAAAACATCTTTAACACACTTATTGCATAATGCAACTTTTAAATCTCCGCACTTAGTGAGTGAATTTGGCAATATTGCTATTCCTCCGCTTCTTTCTACTTGTTTTATATCTAGTCTTATTTCTGAACCACAATTGTCGCAAATATAATAATCATATAACTTGTCTGCTTTTCTTGTTACAAGATTGTTTTTTTCTTCAAAATGTTGCAATTTTGTATGTTTTGTTGGTTCTTTTCTGTATTTTATATCTAAGATTTTTAACATTATTTTTCTCCTAATCTATTCTTGGTATATGATTCATGTTTTCTTCTAACATGATCTTTTCAGCTTTCTTAAGATACGCTATATACTTTCTTTTTTGTTTATTCAGTTGTTTTGTTCTTGACTTGCAATCATTTAAACTGTGTGTTACTAATTTTATTTCCTCGTCTCTTTCATGTTGACTCATACTCTTTAATTCTTTTGCTAATCTATATCCTGCTTTACTGCTACTATAAATTACTACTCTTTCCTTTTTTAATTCACTTATTTTACTTCTTACTTCTCTATCACCAAGTCCTGTTTTTTCCATCAGCTCTTTTCTAGTTGTATATCTCTCTGTTGATAAATAGTTTTTTATATCTATTCCTTTACTTTTCATATGTTTTACCTCTTCTTAAAATATTTTCATTAATTTATTTCTAAGCTTATCTTGAGACTCTCTTCCTAATTTTTGAAAGCTATCTTCTTTTTGACAGGCTCGTACCGATTCAATAAGTCCAAATCCATTTTCGATTTGTTTTTTATATTTATTAAATAAAATAATATAATTGTCTTTGTCTTTATCTATTATGTCTGCGGTATCTACTACTGTTTTTACTCCGCTTTTCACTACTACTTGTACTACTCTTTATACTACTATTTGTATTTTCAAAATTGACAGTACAAATTTTATATTTGTTCGGGCTTCCTTTTTTTCCTTTTTTATATTCAAAAAGTCCCGCTTCTATTAATTTATCTCTATATGATATAAAAGTTGCCTCACGTTTTACATCTAAGAGTGCCATCAATCTGTAGTTATCTACTGTAATCCATTCGCTCCACATAGCTTTATTAAATAGTCCGATTAACTTGTACCACAATAATTGAGCTACGCTTGGTAAATGATTAGTTTCGAGCCACTTCTCGAAAGCATTTATCAATTCTATGTATGTCATTTTATTTATCCTTTCGTAAAAATTTAAAAGGGATAAACTTATATGTGTCTATCCCTTGTTGTTTTTTCTTATCTTCTTATGTAATTATTTATTCAATATAGATAAAACATCATCTGTTACTGTTGTTGGTAATTGTCCATTCCATTTTTCTATTAATGCTGATTGATTCTCTAATTCTTTCAATTTTAGTGTTTGCTCTGTTATTTGTTCATTTTGTTGTTTCATTACTTCCGCTTCTGTTTTTGCATTTTCTATTTTCTTTTCATTTTCTACTTTTGCTTTTTCTAATTCATACTTTGCTTGTTGAGTTTGTTGCTCTGTTACTTGTTTCTTTTCTATTGCATCATCAAATTCTTGTGAAAAACTAAAGTCTGTAATATTTAATGCTGTTATTGCTATTCCTATGCTTTCTAATTTATCTGTTAATAAAGTTACAATAACATTTGAAACCTCACTTCTTTTTGCAATTAATTCTTCTGCAGTGTATTGACTCATACCTTGTTTTACACTTTCATATATAGCCGGCTCAATTATTACTCCTTTAAAATCTTTTCCGATTTCTCTATATAATGTATTAGCTTTTGACTTATCTACGTTATAATTAACAGCTACTTTTATGTTTGATACTTTCTGTAAGTCTTTTGAACTTGCTTCCATTTCATATTCACATTTTTGAGTTTTGCAGTCTATTTTTACAATTTTTTCTACATATGGCATTTTAAAATTTAATCCCTCTTGTATTACTGTATCTTGAACTTGTCCAAATCTTGTTTTTACACCAACATACCCAGTTGGTATTGTCGTAAAGCTTTTTATTATTGTTACAAACGCGAATATTCCTACTGTACCAATCAAAGTAAATTTTCCTGCTTTTCTTAAATAATATCTTCCTTTTATCTCCTCTTTTTCCTCATAGCTTAATCTTGCAAATTCCTCATTCGTATATTCTTCGTATTTTTTCAATTTATTCATTTTAATTTTCCTCCTAAAAATAATTTTTCTTAAATTCTTTCATAAACAATTCATGACTATATATTTCTTCGAATTTTAATTGTGCCTCTTTTTGATATTTGTTTCTTAATTCTTTATCAATATCGTATTTATCATGGCATTTTCTACAAACTGGTATGACCAATCCATATTTCATGCTCATTTGTCTGTTGCTTCCTCCAAACACTTCGTTTAAATCCATTTTAGTTTTTTCTTTACATATATAACAAATTTTTAAATTATCTGTTATTATACTGAATCTGTTATCTTCTAACTTTTTCAATTTCTTTGACTTTTTTCTTATTTCTTTAGCTGGTTTGTATTCTTTATATTCACATTCTTTGCAATCCCCATATTGAATTTTTTCTTTCTTTTTTGCACAATAAAAATATTTTTGATAATCTCTTGTTCTGAATCTAAAATTTATGCATTTCATTTATTTACTCTCTTTTTCTTGATTTTCCAAACTCTTTTTGATATAATAATTTAGAAAATCATATATTTATTTATTGGATTTTAGAAGTTATTTTTGTTTGCAGACTTGATAACTTCTTTTATTTTGAAAAATCTATCTGTTATACTTCCCTGACCATTCTGAAATATAATAACGTTAATTTTCTTTATAATACCTTCGTACTCATAATTTTCAAGATTTAATTCTAAATTAGTTTCTTTTGCTTTTATTAGTTCTTCTAAACTGTTATTTGCATCTTCTAAACATTGATATGCTTTTATTAAATTTATTATAGAAACCAATACAAGCATAACTCCTATAATATAAATTATTATCATTATTAATTTACCCCTTTCATCTCATTGTTGTGAAAAACCATAAAATTCCATAATTGTGTATTTTGCTTATTAATATTACTGACTCTATAATCATCAAGATCATTATGCTTGTTGCTTTTATAAACTGCACTTTGTCAACTATTCTGTATTTTTTCATAAGTTTTCCTTCTTTCTATTTTAATAATTCTTTTGTTTCAACTTCTAATGCTTTTGCTAATGATTCAACAGTACTTAATTTAGTGTTACTAGAATCTTTGTTTTCAATAATCTCAATTGTTTTTCTTGATATGCCACTTATTTTAGCTAAATATCTTTTACTGTAGCCTTTCTTTTCTCTAATAACTTTCAAGTTTTTTCCTAACATATTTCCTCCTTTCAGTCCGCAAAATAAAAAACGTAAAAAAATAAAAGAATCCAAATTCTTTTTACTTCTTTACGTCTTTTATTTATTATTTTATTAGTTTTTATTGAATCAAATGTTACATTGATGACCGAATAGCTTTGATTTTGCGCAATGTTTCATATTCCTTTTTTTACACTTTTCCATATCTACTTC
>CAKPDZ010000052.1 GCA_934149155.1 uncultured Clostridia bacterium
TGGCATTGTTTCATCATAGTTTGTGAAACATACAAAATAAGTATCCATTTTCTTTGTTTCAAAATCTTCAAAATTCTTGTCAACAATTGCTCTTGTTATTTCTCTAGCTCTATCTGGTCTAAAGTTAAAGAATATTACTGAATCATGTTCTTGTATTGTTGCAATTGGTGTTTCACCATTACATATTACAGTTGGTTCAACAAATTCATCAAATACTTCTTTTTGATAAGAATCTTCTATTGCTATTGTTGCAGATGTTGATTTATTTCCTTCTCCATTTACAAGTGCATCGTAACATTTTTTAACTCTGTCCCATCTTTTATCTCTATCCATTGCATAGTATCTTCCAGATAAACTTGCTATTTTTCCAATACCTTTTTCTCTCATTTTTTCTTCTAATTGAGTAATATATCCTTCTGCTGATGCTGGTGGTGTATCTCTACCATCTAAAAAACAATGTACATATACATCTTCAAAATCTCTACGTTTTGCCATTTCTAGCAATCCATATAAATGACGTATATGACTATGAACTCCACCATCTGATAAAAGTCCTAATATGTGTAATTTTGAATTATATTTTTTACAATTTTCTATTGCTTCTATAAATTCTGGGATTGCAAAAAAATCTCCGTCTTCAATTGATTTTGTTATTTTAGTTAATTCTTGATATACAATTCTTCCTGCACCTATATTTGTGTGTCCTACTTCTGAATTTCCCATTTGTCCATCTGGTAATCCAACTTTTAAACCACTTGTATAGATTTTGGTTGTTTGATATTTTTTCATTAGTTTGTCTATATTAGGTGTATTGGCTAATTTAACAGCATTTCCATCTTCTTTTTCGTTTATCCCAAATCCATCTAATATCATTAGCATTACTGGTTTCTTTTCCATATTTCCATCCCTTTCTGCTTTTAGAAGTGTTATTTAAATTATTCATCAAACTTAACTATTTTTGAGAACTCTTCTGCCTTTAAACTTGCTCCTCCTACAAGCCCTCCATCAATATCTGACATTTCAAATAATTCTTTTGCATTTGATGATTTTACGCTTCCTCCGTATTGTATTATAACTCCTTCAGCTTCATTTTGTCCATATATTTCTGCTAATTTTTTTCTTATTTGCATAATTGTGTTATTTGCATCTTCTTTTGTAGCTGTTTTTCCTGTTCCTATTGCCCAGATTGGTTCATATGCTACTATGATTTCTTCTAAAGCTTCTGATGCAATTCCTTCAAATGCTTTTGCTATTTGATTTGTTACAATTTTTTCTGTTTCTCCAGCTTCTCTTTGTTCTAATGTTTCTCCAACACATACAATTGGTTTTAAACCATGTGCTAATGCTGATTTTATCTTTTTATTTACTGTTTCATCTGTTTCAGCAAAATATTGTCTTCTTTCAGAATGTCCTATTATTACATATTCTACTCCTATTGATTTTAACATTTGTGCTGAAACTTCTCCTGTATATGCACCTTTTTCTTCCCAATGCATATTTTGTGCTCCTATCTTAATATTTGTATCTTGTACATGTAATAAAGAATAAAACAAATCAGTATATGGCACACATAATATAACTTCATTTTTAGTGTCTTTAACAAGTGGTGTTAATTCTTGTATAAAATCTATTGCTTCATTTGGAAGCATATTCATTTTCCAGTTTCCTGCTATTACTTTTCTTCTCATTGTTCTTACCTCCCTTTTGCTTGTTCATTAAAATTTCTCATTTTGATTTTTTCATCTAATATTGAGAAAATTCTTTCAGCCTCATCTGATTTTGGCATTAACATTTCTGGATCATCACTTCTAACTCTTCGTTTAACTTCTTCATAATCCATAAAAAATAATTCTTCTACTTCAGAATCTTGCTTAGTATAACTTTCAAGAGAATTATCCAAAAAAGCCAAATAGAAATGCATAATATATCGTCCTTGTCTTCCATAATCAGTTAAATTAATTTTGTTTTCTGCAAACTTCTGCATGTTATTATATAAATACTCTGAATCTGTTAATCCTATTTCTTCTCTTGCTTCTCTTAGCATTGCTTGTGTAGCTGTTTCGTCTGGATCAACATGTGCAGAAACACTTACATCTATCTTATTAGGATTATTCTGCTTATTTCTGCTTCTCCTTTGCATTAAAACTTGATTAGTCTTTGGATTTATTATCCAAAGTTGAACTCCCTCAAGTAATAAGCCTCTATTGATTCCTTCTTCTCTATTAACTATTCCTATTGGCTCATTTTTTTCATTATAAAACGTTAAACTTTCTTCTTGATTTTCTCTTGATATTTTATATTTTTCTAATCCCATTTTTCTACATCCTTTATTTATCTTGTAAGCATTCAATTCCTGGTAATTTTTTACCTTCTAAGAATTCAAGTGAAGCTCCTCCACCTGTTGAAATATGTGTCATTTTATCAGCTAATCCAGCTTTTTCTACTGCTGCAGCTGAATCTCCACCACCAATTATTGTTGTTGCATCTAATTCTGCTAACGCATGTGCAATTGCATTTGTTCCGATTGCAAATTGGTCAAATTCAAATAATCCTAAAGGTCCATTCCATACAACTGTTTTTGCTGTTTTTAATTCATTCTTGAACATTTCTATTGTTTTTTCTCCAATATCAAATCCTTCCCATCCTTCTGGAATATCTGTCCAAGCTACTGTTTTGCTTTCTGTATCTGGTTTAAATTCTTTTCCTACTTTTGTATCAATTGGTAATAAGAATTTTACACCTTTTTCTTCTGCTTTTTTCATTAAGTTTAATGCTAATTCACATTTATCTGGTTCACATAGTGAATTTCCAACTTCATATCCTTGTGCCTTAAAGAATGTATATGCCATTCCTCCACCAATCATTAATGTATCTACTTTTTCTAATAAACTATCTATAACACCTATTTTGTCAGAAACTTTTGCTCCTCCTAATATTGCTACAAATGGTCTTTCTGGATTATTTAAAGCATCTCCTAAGAATTTTAATTCTTTTTCTATTAAAAATCCTGATACAGATGGTAAATAATGTGATACACCTTCTGTTGAAGCATGTGCTCTATGTGCTGTTCCAAATGCATCATTAACAAATATTTCTGCCATACTTGCTAATTCTTTAGCAAATTCCGGATTATTATCTGTTTCTTCTCTATGGAATCTTACATTTTCAAGTAACATTACTTGTCCTTCTTGTAAGTTTTCAGCTAATGACTTTGCACTTTCTCCAATAACATCTTTTGCCATTAGTACTTCTTGACCTAATTGTTTTGATAATTCTTTTGCAACTGGTGCTAAAGAAAATTCTGGTTTAACTTCTCCCTTTGGTCTTCCTAAGTGAGATGCTAAGATTATTTTACAATTTTGTTCTATCAAATATTTTATAGTTGGTAATGCTGCAACTATTCTTCTATTATCTGTAATATTTTGATTTTCGTCCATTGGTACATTAAAATCACATCTTACAAATACTTTTTTTCCTTTTAAATCTATATCTCTTACTGTTTTTTTACTCATTACAAATTCCTCCTCGTATTTTAAAAGCATTAAAAGGCCAGAGGCTAGAAGCCCCTAACCTTGAAATTTTATTGATGATCAACTGATGCCATATAGCATGCTAAGTCGATTAATTTGTTTGAATATCCCCATTCGTTGTCATACCAAGCTACTAATTTAACAAATGTATCTGTTAACATTATTCCTGCTGTTGCATCAAATATTGATGTATGCATATCTGAAACAAAGTCTGATGAAACTACAGCTTCATCTGTATATTCCATTATTCCTTTCATTTCATTTTCTGTAGCTCTTTTTACAGCTGCACAAATTCCTTCATATGTTGTTGGTCTTTCTAGGTTAACTGTTAAATCAACAACTGAAACATCAACTGTTGGTACTCTGAATGACATACCTGTTAATTTTCCATTTAATGATGGAATAACTTTTCCTACTGCTTTTGCAGCTCCTGTTGATGATGGTATGATGTTAGCTGCTGCTGCACGTCCACCTCTCCAGTCTTTTTTAGATGCTCCGTCAACTGTTTTTTGTGTTGCTGTTGTTGCATGAACTGTTGTCATAAGTCCTTCTTTAATTCCAAAATTATCATTTATTACTTTTGCAAGTGGTGCTAAACAGTTTGTTGTGCATGATGCATTTGATACAATATTCATATCTGATGTATATGTTGTGTTATTTACACCCATTACAAACATTGGTGCATCTTTTGATGGTGCACTTATTAAAACTTTCTTAGTTCCTGCATCTAAGTGTGCTTGTGCTTTTTCCATTGTTGTGAATACTCCAGAACATTCTAGAACATATTCTACTCCTAATTCTCCCCAAGGAATGTTCTTTGGGTCCATTTCATTATATACTTTTATTGTTCTTCCATTTACTACTAAATTTCCATCTTTTTCTTCTACTGTTCCGTTGAATCTTCCATGTACAGTATCAAATTTTGTCATATATGCCATGTAGTCTGCTGCTACAAATGGGTCATTAACTGCTACAACCTCTACCTCCTCTTTTCCTAATGCTGCTTGGAATGCTAATTTTCCAATTCTTCCGAATCCATTAATTCCTACTTTTACTGACATAAAAATTTCCTCCTTTTTTAGATGTTAGTTCTTTATTTCCTTTTCTAACCTCTAATTCTATTTTTACCCTCTTCAGGCAAGTTTATTCTATAACAAAATTCTTTACATTTCAAGTAGTATTTGAAATTTTATAAGTATTTTTTTAAAGTTTCCACACTGTCTTCTTGCATAACAACAAAATCATTTAAAATATTTTTCACTTCAGTATCAACACTTGGGTTATTATTAAGTAATCTTCGTCCTTCTATAATTCCCATATTAGTGCCTTGCATCAATAATTCTGAAATTTTAGAATTGCTTTGGTCGTTCATTGTTTTCATGTTTATTCCATACCATGTCATCATCTTTTCCATTTTATTTGTTTCATGTGGTTCTTTACTAGCATATTGAGAATATATGTTATCTATCCTTTCGGCTATTTTCTTATACTTTCCATATTCTACATCTAGAACCTTTTTAAATCTTTCATCTCCAACTTTATCTGAAACAAAATGAATTGCATCCATTCCCATTGTTGTCCCTTTATTAACCTCGTCTAATACTTTTACGTTAATATCTTCCATAAAAATTACCTCCTTGGAATATCTTTTCCAATTCATACAATCTTATGCAAAAAATAAGAAGGCAAGTAACTAGACTCACCTTTATATTCTTTTCTTTTTAACAATAAAATCGTCAAATGTTGCAAGTATTGCTGGCAAGAATAACATTATCAATACAATAATATGTGAACTACTTTTAATGACTTATATATTCTTCATATCCATATTCTGAAGAAGTTCCTTCAAGTTCTTTAATAGATAATCCTATTTTTTGTTTTTCTTTATCTATATTTATAATTTTAGCATTTACTATTTGGCCTAATTGTAATTCATCTTCTGGTTTTACAACTCTTCTTAATCCTGTTATTTCTGAATTATGTACTAATCCTTCTAATCCATTTTCTATTTCTACAAATGCTCCAAATGGTACAAATTTTACCACTTTACAAGTCACTATGTCATTTATTTCGTATTTATTAGCCTTAGCGAACCAAGGATTTTCTCCTTTTAAGGGATATTCTAAACTAATTTTTCTTTCTTCTTTGTTAAAGTCTTTTATTTTTACTTCAATTTCGTCACCAATATTAAATTTGTTTTCTAATTTTTCAGCTCTATCCCATACTAGTTCTGATTTATGCGCTAATCCTGTCACTAGTCCTAAGTTAACAAATATTCCATAGTCTGTAATTTTTATAATAGTTCCTTTATATGCCTTACCTATTTTTATATTGTTCCAAAATTCTTCAAGTTTTTTAACTCTTTCTATTTTTTGTCTCTTTATTTCTTCTGCATGTTTAATTCTTAATTCTTTTTCTTTTTTAATATCTTCTTCTTTTTTGTATTTTTTATAAGATAAAAGAACATTTCCTAATCCATCATTCCATTTTAATACATCTGCTGTTATTGCATCTCCTGGTTTGAATTCATCTTTTGGATTTTTATTTTCATCATCTGAATATTCTTTTCTTGGTATGATTCCGTCAGCTTTATATTTAAAGTCTACAAAGATTTCTCCTTTTCCTGAAATCTGTATTACTGTTCCTGTTATTCTTTTATCGAACTTTTTTGTATTTAATGATTCATTATATAGTTTTTCAAAATTTTCTTCTTCCATGTTATATGCATCCTTTCTTTTAACAATTTATGTCTGTATAATAACATAGATTTTTATATTTAACAAGTTAAATAATTCACAAAAATAATAATGACATAGTCTAAAATAAAAAATCTCTTATTTTTAGACTATGCCATAAAAAGAATCAATCAAACCATAATTTTTTTAGTTTTTTATCAAACCACATCTTTTGCTCATCTGCTCGACAGCCATCCACTATTAACATAGCTAAATCATAGCATATTGCAACTCTATCATTTTTAACCAGTTCATCATTGTCAAAAATCGAAGTGCTTCCAGTTATTATAGACTCTAGCGCTAACAATAAAATTGTAAGTTTATAAGAATTTTCACTAGCTTTTGATATAGTGTTGATTTCTTTTACTAACTTTTTCTCTAAGTCATTTAATATTTTTTTAATGTCTTTAACATCTACAAGTTCGAAATTCTCTTTTATCAAAAGAGAAAATATTTTTTTCATTTCTTCACCTGTATATAAAAACTCTCTCTCTACTATCTCCTTTAAAGTAGATAGCCTCTCTGTTGCCTCATATGGATCATCTAAAATCCGTAATATTATCTTTTCTTCAATTGATTCTATTTTTTCCATTCTATTGTCCTCCTTTGAGTTAATGTAATCAATTATAGCACCTTTTTAGTGTTATGTCAACATTATAACTACTCCTTTATTTCTTTTGCTAATTTACCTATAGCTTTAGTTTCTATACGAGATACATATGAACGTGAAATTCCCATTTCATGAGCGATTTCAATTTGAGTTTTAGGTTTATGTCCATCAAGGCCAAAGCGAAGTTCTAAAATAGTACGTTCTCTATCTTTTAAAATACTTTTCATCTTTTCGTATAAAAGTTTAACTTTCATCTTTAAATCTACTGAATCCTCAACACTACGTTCATCATTTTCAAGAACTTCTTGTAATGTAACTACATTATCATCCTTGTCTTTTCCTATCGGTTCATTCAAATAAACTTCATTATTTAATTTTTTTGTTGCTCTAAAATGCATTAATATTTCATTATCAATACATCGAGAAACATATGTAGAAAGTCTAGCACCTTTTTCTGGTTTAAAACTATTTATACCTTTAATAAGCCCAATCGTACCAATAGATATTAAATCATCCTGATCAACATTTGAATTACTATATTTTTTGCAAACATGTGCAACTAATCTTAAATTTTTTTCTATAAGTATATTACGAGCTTCTTCATCACCTGTACTTAATTTTTCAAGACATATACGTTCTTCTTCAGCACTTAATGGCTCTGGAAAAAGTTGTACTCCTGAAATATATCCAACTGTAAATACTGCTGTTTGTAAAAACTGAATAAATCCACTTATGCAAAGTGCAGAAAACATAAAAGCACCTCCATTTTTCTCATACTACAATTATATGTATAAGAAAAATAAAAGTGCCTGTTCATTATTATTTTATACAACCGGAATATATAATTTTATATTTCCATTTCTGTATTCTTCTAATATTTTTAAAAATATTTCATCTCTTACATTTCTTGATTTTTTAGGATGAACTAGATATCTAAGGTATAATTCTACATGAGAATCTACTATTTCAGTATAAATAATAGGTTCTAAATAATTATAATAAATTCTATATTCTGTTGTAACATCAGCAACTGCCCCTTCCATCTTTTTAGGTGTTTCTTTTAATATTTCGTTGTTCTCTACAATTTCATATAATGTTTCTTTTGTTTTTTCTATATCAGCATCTAATGGAATTTTTACTGTTATCTCATCCCATACATATTTAAAAGCTTTTGTATAATTTTTTAATGGATATATAAATACGAATGAATTTGGTATATGTATTATTTTTCCTGTACTTTGTTCTCCATTTATTTTATCTCCAACCTCTAATACTTCAAATCCAAGAGATCTAATATTTACTACATCTCCTTTAATACCATTAACTTCAATCCTGTCTTCTAGTTCAAATGTCTTTTTAGTATTAATATATATTCCGGCAAAAAAGTCAAATATTATTTCTTTAACAGCAATTGCAATTCCAGCAGACAAGAAACTTATTACTGTTACCATTCCAGAAATTCTATGTCCCCAAAGTAATACAACTAAAATAACTGATGTAATATTTAATGTAACTTTTATCATTCTATTTCTAAAATATTTCTTTTTATTACTTACATCTGCTCTTGAATAGAAAAATCTTACTAGTCTTTTTAAAATTCCGAATACTACAAATATCAAAATTGTTAATATAACTAATTCAACATAATCACTATAAAAGCCAAATGTTTTTCCCAAATATTGTGATATATCTGTTATAAATCCCATTTTCATCACCTCTTATATTTTATTTTAGCACAAAATAAAATATTATTCAACTTCGTCAATACAGTCTTGAAATTGGCTATTATATAATTTATAATAAAATCCATTTTCTCCTTTTTCAAGTAGTTGTTCATGTGTACCTTGTTCAACAATATCTCCATGATTCATAACTAAAATTAAATCTGCGTTTTTTATTGTTGACAATCTATGTGCAATTATAAAAGATGTTCTACCTTTCATTAAATTATCCATAGCTTTTTGAATTTCTATTTCGGTTCTTGTATCTATACTTGATGTTGCCTCATCTAAAATTAATATTTTAGGGTCTGCTAAAATTACTCTTGCTATTGTAAGTAATTGTTTTTGCCCTGCAGAAATTCCACTTGTTTCATCGCCTATTTCAGAATTATATCCTTTAGGTAATGTTTTTATAAAATGATGTACTCTAGCAGCTTTTGCAGATTGAATAACTTCATCATCTGTTGCATCTTCTCTTCCATATTTAATATTATCTTTTACAGTTCCGTCAAATAGCCATGTATCTTGCAATACCATTCCAAACATTTGACGTAATTCGCCTCTTTTGAAATCTTTGATGTTGTGTCCATCAAGTAATATTGCACCATCTGTTACATCATAAAATCTCATAAGAAGTTTTACCATTGTTGATTTTCCCGCTCCTGTCGGTCCTACAATTGCAATTTTTTGTCCTTCATGTACATCTGCATTAAAATCTTTTATTACAGTATTT
>CAKPDZ010000053.1 GCA_934149155.1 uncultured Clostridia bacterium
AGGACGGAATAAAAATACTAGAAAAGATTATATTAGTAAAGAAGGGAAAGAAAAATATATGAGAAGAGCAAATAATAAAATTATTGGTGGAATTATATTGGTTGCAATTTTGCTAGTAGCAGTAGGATATGCAGCAATATCAAAGATAGGATTAAATATAGATGGAACCGCAAAATCAGAAACGAGTCAATCGAATTTTATAGTAGAAATGATAGGGACACCAATAACAAGTGGAGAAGGAACAACAGTTGCTACAATAAACGAAAGTGAAAGAACAGAAGGAACAATGACTGTAAGTGGACTGACTGCAAAAGGACAAACAGCAATAGCAACATATACAGTAAAAAATAAAAGCCAAGATATATCAGCAGATTTAACAGCAGAGGCAACAAGCACAAATGAAGAATATTTTGAAGTGCAATGCAGTCTTGATAAAACAACACTAAAAGCCCAAGAAGAAACAACAATGATAGTAAAGGTAAAATTGTTAAAGACGCCAATAGATGAAACAAAAGAAAATTTAACAACAGAAATAGGAATAAATATTGTAGCAAAGCCAAAACAACCAGGAGAAGAGCTAAATGGAGGAGCGACAACAGTAACAAGTAAGAAACCAACAAATCCGTTTTTACCAAGTGGATTTACAAAAGTAGCAGGAACAAGTTTGAAAAATGGATATACAATACAAGACAGTAATGGAAATCAATATGTATGGGTAGAAGTACCTATGACAGAAGAAGTATATCCAACAGCTGGATTAAGTATAGAAAAATTTACAGAAGACGAATATTCAGCAATAGAAACAGATTTGCACACATACACAAATGATTATAGAAAATCAGGATATGAAGATAAATATTATTCTGATGCCGCAACAGGATTAACAAATGAGCAATACACAGAATTAAAACAAAAAATGTTAAAAAGTGTATATCAAAATGGAGGATTCTATGTTGGAAAATATGAAACAGGAATAGAAAATGCACCAAAAACATCAGGATCATCATCAACAGCGCCAACAGAAATACCAGTAATAAAGCAAAATGCATATCCATACAATTATGTAACATGCAGTCAAGCACAAGCCCTAGCCAATGGTATGGAATCAGGAAAATATATAAGTAGTTTAATGTTTGGAGTACAATGGGATTTAGTATTAAAATATTTAGAAACAAAAGGAACAGCACAAGCGGACTTAACTGAATATAGTACAAATTGGGGAAATTATTTTGATAATGATTGTAATATAACAAATGAAGATGCAAAATATTCAAATAATTATGGTGAAACATGGACATCTGGAGCATATGGAACAAAGGATATGGAAATATTATTATCAACAGGAGCAAGTGATACATTTAGTAAACAAGGAATATATGATTTGGCAGGTAATGTATGGGAATGGACACTAGAAAAAACTTCTGATTCGAGCGGTCCTTGTGTCCCTCGTGGTGGCAGTTGCGGCGACGGTGGCAGCTATGTTCCAGCGGTTGACCGTGGCGGCGACAGTACGACCAATTACCACGGTACCCTCGGTTTCAGGGTTTCACTTTTCTAAGTCGTAGACCTGAGTCCTGTACATCTATGAACTAAAATGGGCTCAAACAAAGAATTAAATGTAAAAATTAGAACGAGAGGAAGACGGGTCGCACATGATGCGGAGCAACAATGTGAGAGTCGTCTCCTCACCGTACTAGTCCTTACTGAAGGGCTCTCTCTTTATTAAACTTTTTTGTCTAATAATGGGGCTTCACTTTATAGCATAGAACAAAATAAATTGTTTGATTGCTTACGCGGTATTTCAAAAACAATATATTATTAATTTTCTAGAATACATATAGTTTAGCTGTGAATTGTAACAATAAATTGAAAATTATTTTGATATATTATGTAAAAATATAGACTTGCACATAGAAATATGATAAAATACAAATGATACTCAATATTTTATTAGTGCAATTTAATATTGCATTAAAGATTTAGTAAAAACTAAAAAACAGGAGGAAAAAAGAAATGAGTACATATTATAGTGGGTATGCAGGTGAAAACCAGGCAAGGAAAAACTTAGATAGTGTTGCACGGAACACTGTAGCCGAAGAAAATGGAGGAGTTAATCAGAGATTTTTTAATTCTCGATTTGTTCAAGATAATGACCATAGTATGTCCTTTTTTATAAAGGTATGCAAACATATAGGAAACTTACCGAACAAAGAAATCAATGAAATGCTCGAGATATTAAAAAAAGATGTTCCTCATGAACCTGGAGAAGTATACCATTTTGATGAAGAGGAAATGTACCAGGTACTAACTTCACATCCAATTTGTAAAAAGGTATGTGAAAAACAGAAGTACCGAAACTGGCAAGACATAATTCAGAGATTTAGATAGTAGTTTTTACTAGAGAGGCTGTTGAGTTAACTCAGCAGTCTTTTTAAACAAAAAGGAATAAATTACAATAATGATAAAAATATTTTACACTATTTTTTAAAAAATTAATTTGACAAATATAAAATAATATGTTATTATTTAAATACAAAATAAATGAACTTTGAATATCACTGTTATTCAAAACATAGTTGTATGTGTACCTGCGAATGCACATACTTTTTTTATGTAAAAAAATAGAGTAGGCTGCGAACCCCACTTTATCGACTATGTATTGCTACTTATTAGTCTTAGCTTTGTTGTTGTTGTGCCTGTTGTAAGATGAAATTTTTTTCTTTTTCAGATACTAACTGCTCAACTAAATGCAAAATTAAATCACTGTTATTCAAAACAATAGCTTCCTTTCCGCCCTTTAGAAAAGGCTAGCCTTTCTTAGCGTAAGGTTGGTAATATCTTACAACAAATTCACAACAAAATCAAGCGAACAAAATGTGAAATCTTTGTTGTAATATAAAAATTGATATGATAAAATTAAGAAAAAATACTATATTGGAGTAGCTATGGAAATAAAAGAATTAACAATAAAAGAAAAAGTAGGGCAAATGGTAATAATAGGGATGGACACGAACTATGTAACAGATAGGATAAAAAACATGATACAAAACTATAAAATAGGTGGAATAATCTTATATAGAAAAAATTTTTCAACATATCAAGATATGTTAAAATTAATAAAAGAATTAAAAGATCTTAACAAAGAAAATAAAATACCATTATTTATAGCAATAGATCAAGAAGGTGGAAGGGTAAATAGAATGCCCAAAGAAATAAAAAATTTACCAACTGCAAACAAAGTTGCAAGTTTTGGTGGAAGAAATCTAGTAGAGAAATCTGCTGAAATTACAGGAAAGATGTTGCACGAATCTGGATACAATTTAAACTTTGCACCAGTTTTAGATATTAACAGAACTGAAAAACAACGTGCGGCAATTGGTGATAGAAGTTTTAGTAATGATAAAGAAATAGTTGCCGAATGCGGAGTAGCAATGATGAAAGCATTACAAAAGAATAATATTTTATCAGTAGTAAAACATTTTCCTGGACATGGTGCGACTAAAAAAGATTCACATTATTTTTTGCCAGTAATAAATGTGCCGATGAAAAAAATTGAAAATGAAGATATGTACCCATTTGAACAAGCAATAAAAAATGGAGTTGATGCAGTGCTAGTAGGTCATTTATTGATAATGGGAGTTACAGGAATTTATCCAGCATCATTATCTAGAAGGTTTATTACTAAATATTTAAGAGCAAAATATAGGTATAATGGTTTGGTTGTAACAGATGATTTAAAAATGAGAGCAATTAAATTTTTCTATGGAGCGGATTTAGCTGTTAGGAAAGCATTTGAAGCAGGAAATGACATTATAGTTTTTAGATTTAATGCAGAGGAAGAGAAAAGAGTATTAAATAAAATTGAGAGTCTTGTACAAACAGGAAAGATAAAAGAGAGTAGAATTAATAAGAGTGTTAAGAGAATAATTCAGATGAAAGAAAAATATAATATTTTTGATACACAAGAATTTGAAGGTATAAATGTTAAAAAAGTAAATAGAGAAATAGAAGAAATAAGAAAAATATGCAAAATATAAAAAGTTGTCAAAAGGCTAGTCACCTTTGACAACTTTTGTTTTTATTCTTCCCAGAAAGCTTTATAAGTTCTATAAGCTGTATAAATATCAAATTTACTTGTAACTTCATAAGGCGCATGCATTGAAAGTACTGGAACACCGCAATCGATAACATCTACTCCTTTATTAGCTAAGATGTATGCGATAGTACCTCCACCACCAACATCAACTTTTCCAAGTTCAGAAATTTGATATCTAATATCATTTTTTTCTAAAACTCTTCTAACCCATGCTACAAATTCTGCATTTGCATCAGATGCACCAGACTTTCCGCGAGCACCAGTATATTTGTTAAGACCAATGCCACGTCCTAAGAATGCAGCATTTGTTCTATCAGAAACACTTGCATAAAGTGGATCATATCCAGCATCAACGTCAGCAGATAGCATCCTAGAGAAACAGAATACTTTATCTAATAAATTAGGTCTGTTTTCTCCTGTTTTATTTAGTAATTCAGAAACAAAGTAATCAAACATATGTGATTCCATACCTGTATTCCCCATACTTCCGATTTCTTCTTTGTCTGATAATATACAAACAGCAGTTGTTTTTACATTTTCTAAACTCATCATAGCTGATAATGATGTATAAGCACATATTTTATCATCTTGACCATATGCAGCAACCATGCTTCCGTCAAAACCTAAAGAACGAGCTTTAAATGCTGGAACGACTTCGATTTCTGAACTTAAGAAATCAGCTTCTGTAATATTGTATTTTTGATTTAATATATTTAAAATGTTTAATTTTATTTTTTCGGCACATTTTTCATCATCATATGGAATACTTCCAAGTAAAACAGCTAAATCTTCACCATCGATTCCGTTTTTTAATTTTTTCTCCATTTGGTCTTGTGCTAAATGTGGTAATAAATCAGTAATTGTAAAGATTGGATCATTATCATCCTCACCAATATTAATTGTAACTTTTTCACCATTTGCTTTTACAATAACTCCATGTAAGCTTAGTGGAATTGTTGTCCATTGATATTTTTTAATTCCACCATAATAATGTGTTTTAAAATATGCAAATCCAGTGTCTTCATATAATGGATTTGGTTTTAAATCAAGTCTTGGAGAGTCTATATGTGCACCAACTATTTGAATTCCGTTTTCTAATTTTTCTGTTCCAATAACAGCTAAATACATACTTTTTTCTCTATTGATAAAATATACTTTATCACCTGGTTGTAATGTTTCGTAAGTAGACAAATCTCTAAAACCATTTGATTCTGCTATAGCTTTTGCTGTAACAACAGCTTCTCTCTCTGTTTTTGATTTATTCATAAAGTTCATGTATCCATTGCAGTATGAATAAATTGCTTCTTTTTCGCGTGTGTCAATTTGTGACCATCCGATTTCTTTTTTGTTAAAAAGTTTTTCTTCCATTAAAATCATCCTTTCTTATGTGTTGTTGAAGTATCAACTTCTTATATTTTATTGTAGTATATCACTTTATGTTTTATTTTTCCATAGATTAAGTAAAATATTCAAAAATTATACTTAGTTACAATTTCTAATTTAAATACATAGATTTTAGAAAGTTAATAATATATTTTTTTGAAATACCGCGTAAGCGACCAAATGAGCAACGCGAATGCGATATGGAGCAATCAACATATAATTTTTAATATGTAGATTGCGACACCAAGGTATAAAAAAATAATATATTATTAACTTTCTAAATATGTTTTATTTGAAGTGTGACTAAGTATAAATTTTGAATATTTGTAAAAAATAGGGAAAAAAGGAGGAAAACTATGGAATCATTATGGATAGAAACTACGAAAAATAAAATTAATTTAAAATCATTAGAAGGTAATGAAGAAACAGAAGTATGTGTGATAGGAGGCGGGCTGTTTGGACTAACTACAGCATATTATCTTACTAAATGTGGGAAAAAGGTAATTGTATTAGAAAAAGGAGAAATAGGGAGTAAAGTTAGTGGAAATACAACAGGAAAGATAACTAGCCAGCATGATTTATTCTACGCGCATTTGATAGATGATTATGGAGAAGAATATGCTAAAAAATATTTAGAAGCAAATGAGAAAGCTATTGAAAATATAAAACAAATTATTAAAGAAGAACAAATTGATTGTGATTTCAGTATGCAAAAATCATATGTTTATACAACTAAAGAAGATGAAGTTCTTGAAATTCAAAAAGAAGTAGAAGCTGTTAATAAATTAGGAAAAAATGCTAAATTTGTTGATAAAATAGATTTACCAATAAAAATAAAAGGAGCTATTGAATTTGAAGGGCAAGCTCAGTTTCATCCACGAAAATATATGCTAGGTTTAGCAAATTCAATAGAGAAACAAAATAAAATATATCAATATACAACAGTAACAGATGTAGAAAAAAATGGAGAAAAATACAAAGTGTATACAGATAAAGGTTCTGTAGAAGCAAAATATATTGTTATGGCATCACATTTTCCAATAATAAATATGCCCGGATTTTATTTTGTAAAAATGTATCAATCAACATCATATTTGATTGCAATAGAAACTGAATCACAATTGCCACAAGGAATGTATATCAATGTAAAAGAGCCAATGTATTCATTTAGAACAGCGAACTATAATGGAAAAGAAATATTATTAATTGGAGGACTTGGAAATAAGACAGGAGAGCCAATAGAAGATAATTCACATTATGAAAAATTAGAAAAAAAGGCAAGAGAAATGTACCCGGATTGTAAAGTCCTATATAGATGGAATACAAGAGATTGCATTAGTTTAGATAAAATACCATATATAGGAGAATTTTCAAATTTAATGAAAAATGTGTATGTAGGCACAGGATTTAAAAAGTGGGGAATGACTTCTACAAATGTAGCTGCAAATATTGTTACAGATAAAATTATGGGAAACAAAAATAAATATGAAGAAATTTTTACTGCAACTAGGATGAAACCTATAAAAAATAGATGGGAAGTAGAAAATATGTTAAAACAAACAGTTAATTCAATTGCATTAAATAAGTTTAAAATAGAACCATATAACATAGAACAAATAAAAAATGACAATGCGGCAATTATTGAGATAAATGGAGATAATATAGGAGTTTATAAAGATGTACATGGAGAGATATATGCAGTAAAACCTAATTGTTCACATTTGGGATGTTTACTCTCTTGGAATAATTTGGATAAGACATGGGATTGTCCGTGTCATGGCAGTAGATTTGACTATATGGGAAGAAATATTTATGAACCAGCAATAAAAAATTTGGAGAAAATTGTTTACAAAAAATAGTCCTTTTGTTATAATAAAAATGTATATGATAAACAAAGGAGAACTATACATGGAACACGAAAATATAGATGAAAATGCAAGATATTTGAAGGCATGTGAGAATGTAAAAAAGATAGTAAATGCAATAAAAGCAATAAAAATAAAATATTACACTAATTTTGCGAAAATTTCTGAAGAAGATAAAAAGGCATATGATGAATTAGAAACAAATTTAGAAAAGATATCAGAAGAAAATGATTTAAATGGCTTAAAAGTAGCTTTAATGGAAGAGGTTTCTGCAAAATATGATCAAAAAGAATTAAAAGAAGAACCTCAAAATCCTAAAAAGATTGATAAAAGACTATTAGCATGTTATGGAAATATAGATGTGCAACAAAAAGCATTGGCTGCAGGACAAATAGGAAAAGCAAGAAAATGCCAGAAAATGTTAGAAGAATATTTAAATGAATTGGATAATGAAAGTTATAGAGAAATGGCTGTAAAATATAAAAGAGAAAAATTTGCAGAATTAGTAATGGAAAGAGTTGCGGTAGAGAAAAAAAATGAGGAATATATGAATTACATGAAAGAATTTTTTAACATTGGAACAGCAAGTAACAGAGAACAAGCTTATGATAATGTTGATAAAATAATTAAAAAATTGCAAGTTAATCTTGTAGAAGAAAAAGCAAATGAAAAAACGACTGAATTAGAATTACAAATAGGATAACATAGGAGGAAAAAGTGGAAAGAGTATATGAAGAGGCTTTCTATGAAGTTGATGAAGTATTAAAATTGATGCCAATAGATTTACGTAGTAAAATACCAATGCAATTTAGGCAAGCAATTTCAGAAAATAAAGCGAAAAATTATAAAATTGAAATAAAAAAACCTTTAAATCAACAGGAATTTAAGCCAGAAACAGTTGCTATATTAGGATTAATATACAGAGATTTTTTGGCAAGTCCAGAAGAAAGAGAAAAACTTCAAATAGAGGATGCAAAAGAAATAAAAAGAATTGAAGAAGAAAAATACAATATAGATAATATTTTAAATAAAAAGAGGCATAAAAAAAATGATGAAAGTAATGTAAGAGAAAAATCAACAGAATTGATAGTATATGGAAATGAAGGGTTTATTAAAAGAATTATTAGATTTTTTAAAAGAATTTTCAGAAAAGATAAATTTTAAAAATTTTGTCGAAATTTATTGACTTCTATACTTCTTTTTGCTAAAATAACAACATAAATCATATATTTATATGTTTTATAATCCGTTTATTGAACTAGATAGATTGCTTTTAAAACCAGTTATCTAGTTCTTTTATTTTATAAGAATGTATAAAAAATACTTGACATATATTAAGTCAAAATGTATAATTTAAACATAATATTTTGGTGTACTTTTTACACAATTTATATCAATATGAGTTTTTTATTCATAATATATAATTTTTTATCTAAAAGTTAAATCAAATTAAAGGAGGCGTTCTATGAACAATGATGAAATAGTAGCACCAATTTTACGTGCAATAAATGACTTAAGAGAAGAAGTTAGAGAGAATAAACGTGAGATAAAAGAAATGAGAGAAGAAAATAACAGGCGTTGGGACGAAAACGATAAGCGCTGGGAAGAGAACAACAAACGTTGGGACGAAAATGATAAGCGCTGGGAAGAGAACAACAAACGTTGGGACGAAAATGATAAGCGCTGGGAAGAGAACAACAAACGTTGGGA
>CAKPDZ010000054.1 GCA_934149155.1 uncultured Clostridia bacterium
AAAATAAAAAACTAGTAATTGATGTTTTTTCTATTTTTTTGTTCTTACTTTTTACTAATTCTTGTGTATTATTTTTTTAATATTTTTGTCTGTTGCTCGGTACAATTATTATCTTAACACCGTTGTCGAAATTTGTCAACACTTTTTTTGAATTTTCTTAAAATATTTTAAGAAGTTTTTTCCTTTCGCTTGGTGCCTAATTATATTAACATCTTTATTCTCATAAGTCAATACTTTTTTTAACTTTTTTAAATTTCTACCAAAATTAAATCATCACTTATACATTTTATATTTTCCCAAGGAATTACAATATCATTACTGTTAGAAAACAAACTCATTAGTTTATTACTCCCACCAGGCACAATTATAGAAGTTATCCTTCCTGTATCCAAATCCGCACACACATCTTGAACAAATCCTAACCTTCTTCCGTCACATATATTGATAACTTCCTTATGTTTAAAATCCAACCCTTTATCTCCCATAGTATATAATCTCCTTATCTCAAACATTTTCTTATATATATTATATGAAAATATTTGGAAATTGTTACATATCTAATTATTTATAATATCTTTTTATATTTTCCAATGCATTTTTTTCTAAACGAGATACTTGAGCTTGAGAAATTCCAATTTCTTCTGCTACTTCTGTTTGAGTACGTCCATCAAAATATCTTTTTATAACTATCTTTTTTTCTTTTTCATTAAGTTTCTTTAAAGCTTCTGCAATTGTCATATTATCAGCCCAATTTTCATCACTATTTTTTGCATCTTTAACTTGATCCATTATATAAATGCTTTCAGAACCATCATTATATATTGGTTCCTGCAATGAGACTGGATCTTGAATAGCATCAAAACTAAAAGCTATTTCCTCTTTTTCTACTCCTAGTTCTTTTGCAATTTCTTCTATACTTGGCTCTCTTCCTTTTTCTTTATTAAATCTATCTTTAAATTGTATTGCTTTATATGCTAAATCTCTTACAGATCTGCTTACTCTTATTGTATTATTATCTCTTAAATATCTCCTTATTTCTCCAATAATCATCGGAACAGCATAAGTACTAAATTGTACATTTTGCGATAAATCAAAATTATCTATAGATTTTATTAATCCTATACATCCAATTTGAAACAAATCATCTGCATTCTCTCCCCTACCATTAAATCTCTGTATTACACTTAATACTAATCTCAAATTGCCTCTTATAAATGTAGCTCTAGCTTCTTCATCTCCTTGTTTTATTTTTATAAATAGTTCATCTTTTTCTTTATTTGTTAGTACTGGTAGTTGTGATGTATTAACTCCACAGATTTCTACCTTGTTAATCAAATAAAAAACCTCCTTTGGAAATAACGTTATTATTATTATTATTTCCAAAAAAGGTATTGTCTATTCTCTTATATACTTCATAAAATTCAAATTCTTTCTATTTATTTGAAAATTCTTTTAACTTTTCTTCTACTTCTTCTGCTGAAGACATTCTTAAAATCTCATCTGCTAATACTTTACAGTCGAATTTTTCTAATTCACTAATTCTTTTTCTAGCTTTTAAAATATTATTTGAATTCATTGAAAATTCATCTAATCCTAATCCTATTAATAAAGGAATATATAATTCATCTCCAGCCGCTTCTCCACACATTCCACAGAATATTCCTGCGTCATGTGCACCATCTATAGCTTGTTTAATCAATTTAATTACTGCTGGATGGTATTTAGTATATAATTTTGAAATTTTTTCATTTCCTCTTTCAGCAGCTACTGTATATTGTATTAAATCATTTGTTCCAATGCTAAAGAAATCACATTCTTTTGCCAATCCATAAGAAATTAATGCTGCTGATGGTATTTCTATCATTATCCCCACTTTAATATTCTTTTTATAAGATATATTTTTGTTATCTAATTCCTGCTTACATTCTTCTAATACTTTTTTAGCATCTCTTAATTCTTCTATTGATGATATCATTGGAAACATTATTGATAAATTCCCATAAGCACTTGCTCTTAATATTGCTCTCAATTGTGTTTTAAATAGTGATATATTATCTAAACAAAGACGAATTGCTCTGTACCCTAAAAACGGATTTGCTTCTTTGTCTAAATGTAAATACTTTAATTCTTTATCTCCACCTACATCTAGAGTTCTTATTATTACTGGCCTATCTTCCATTTTTTCAGCAACTTCTTTATATGCTTCAAACTGTTCTTCTTCAGTTGGCATATTTTCACTATCCATATATAAGAACTCACTTCTAAGTAGTCCAACTCCCTCTGCCGTATTTTTTAGTATTATTTCTACATCTGATGGTGTTCCTATATTTGCAACAAGTTCAACAACATATCCATCCATTGTTTTTGTTACTTCATCTCTATATTTTTCTAATTCTTCTTTTTCTTTTGTAAGTTTTTTCTCTAATTCTTCTAAACTTTCTTTTTCTTCTTGCGATGGATTTAAATATATTTCTCCTGTTTCTCCATTTATTCCAACATAATCTCCATTTCTGAAAATCTTAGTTGCGTCTTCTACTTTGGTTATTGCAGGAATCGCTCGTGTTCTTGCCATTATTGATGTGTGTGAATTTTCTCCTCCTAATTCTGTTATTATTCCAGACACATTTTTAAAATCTAATTTAGCTGTGTCTGATGTTGTTAATTCTGTTGCAACAATTATAGTGTTGGTATTCAATTTACTTATATTAACAGTTTCTTCATTTAGTAATTTAGCAAGAACTCTATCTTTAATGTCTGCTATATCTCTAGATCTTCCAGCCATATATTCATCATCCATGTTTTCAAATATTTGTATTACACTATTAAATCCGACTTCTACTGCATATTCCGCACTATATTTTAAATCTTTTATTCCATTTTCTGTTTCTTGAATCAATGCAGGATCCTGTAATATCATAAGATATGCTGACATTATTTCTTTTTCGGTTCCAGTAGCTTTATTTACTATTTCTTCTGTTTCTTTTGTTACTTCTTCCATTGCTTTTTTTAATCTATCCATTTCAGCATTTGAATCTTCTACTGTTGTTTTTTCGATTTTTCTTTCTTCGTTTTTTAATATTACTGTATTTCCAAAACCTACTCCTATGGATACACCTTTTCCTTTTATCATCTGTTCCCTCCTATATTTTATATAGAAATTATTCTCCAAATTTATTTTCAAACCCTTTTAAAATTTCTGCCATTGCTGTTTGTTCGTCTTCTCCATCACACTCAATTTCAATTTCAGTTTTTGCTTTTATTCCTAAAGACATTATTCCTAAAATTGATTTTGCACTTGCTGTTTTTCCATTTGCACTTACATTTATATTACATGTAAATGTAGCTGCTAATTTTGCTAACTCTCCTGCAGGTCTTGCATGTAATCCTGTTTCGTTTTGTAATATTACTTTTTCTTTTATCATTTTGTTCACCCTTTCTATTGCTTATTTTGTTTTTTCATATTCTGGTAAGTTATTTTTTAACATTGCCATAACTCCCATTGAAACTAATGATCCTACTAATATTGATAATAAATACCATAATGGATGTCCAATTGTTGCTATTACAAATATTCCTCCATGTGGTGCCATTAGTGTACAATTAAATGCCATTGATAACGCTCCTGTTACGGCTGATCCTGCAACAAATGCAGGTATTGTTCTTAATGGATCTGCTGAAGCAAATGGTATTGCACCTTCTGAGATAAATGATAATCCCATTATATAATTTACATATGCTGCTTGTTTGTCTTTTTTTGCTATCTTCTTTGGGAAGAATGTTGCTAATAATGCAACTGCTAATGGCGGTACCATTCCTCCTGCCATTACCGCTGCCATTATTTCATATTGTCCTGATGCTAACATTCCTGTTCCAAATGTATATGCTGCTTTATTTACTGGACCTCCTAGGTCAACTGCCATCATTCCTCCTAGTATTGCTCCTAATAATACTTTATTTGCAGTACTCATTGATGATAAATAATTATTTATTCCTGTATTTATTGCTCCTACATATGGATTTATTAAAAGCATAAATAATCCTATTAACGCAATTCCAAATACTGGATATAATAAAATTGTCTTGATTCCTTCTATACTTTCTGGTAAATAGCTACATATTTTTTTCAATCCTAAAACAATATATCCACCAGCGAAACCTGCAATTAATGCTCCTAAGAATCCTGAACTTACAAGTGTTACTGTGCTATCTGTTAATGATGCAAATGTAGTTCCTTGTACTGCTAATATTCCTCCAACAAATCCGACTGCTAATCCTGGCCTATCTGCTATACTCATTGCTATATATCCTGCTAAAATGTATAGCATTACATTAAATGCTGCTCCTCCGACTGTTTTAAAGAATGCTGCTAATGGTGTGTTCATACCAAAATTTGATGGGTCTATACTATAATCATCAAATAAAAATGCTAATGCTATTAATATTCCTCCACCTACTACAAATGGTAACATATGTGTTACACCATTCATTAAATGTTTATATATTTGTGTTCCGATTCCTTCTTTTTCATTATTATCATCTTGGTTGTTTTTATTTTTTGAATGATATACTTTTGCTTCTGGAGATAATACATGTTCTATTAACTCTTGTGGTTTATTTATTCCATCAGCAACTTTTGCTTTTACTAATTTTTTTCCGTCAAATCTTGATAAATCTATTTTGGTGTCTGCTGCTATTATTACAGCTTTGGCATTTTTTATTTCTTCTTTTGTAAATTTGTTTTTTACTCCTGAAGAACCATGAGTTTCTACTTTTACTTTATGACCTAATTGAGTTCCCATTTTTTCTAATGCTTCTGCTGCCATATAAGTATGTGCAATTCCTGTTGGACATGCTGTGATTGCAAGTATTTCATATCCATCATTTTCTTTTTTTGTTTCATTTAATTTCATTCTTTCTGCTCTGTCTATACATAACATGAACTCTGCTGCTGTTTCTGCATTTAATAGTTCTTCTCTAAATCTTGTATCCATCAACAATGTTGATAATCTACTTAATACATCTAAATGAACATTGTCTTTTGTATTAGGTGCTGCAATTAAAAATATTAATTTTGCAGGTTGTCCATCTAATGAATCAAAGTCTACCCCATTTGGTATTACCATTGCAGCTAATCCTGGTTTTGAAACTGCATCTGTTTTTCCATGTGGTATTGCAATCCCTTCTCCTATTCCTGTTGTTCCTTCTTTTTCTCTTTCTAATACTACTCTTTTGTATTCTTCTTTGTTAATAATGTTTCCGTTAGTAGCCATAAGGTCTACCATTTTACTGATAAGTTCTTCTTTGCTATTTGCACTACCATTTATTTTTATGGCACTTGTGCTTAGTAAATCTGTAATTTTCATTTTTTCTCATCCTTTCTTTGGTATTGTTCTAGTATAGAACTTAATTTATTTCTTTTAATAGATTAGCTACTTCTTCTGATGTTGCTAAATTCATTGAAAATGCACTTGCACTTCCTGTAGCTAATCCAACTTTAAAAGCATATTGGTAATCTCCTCTTTTTTCATATCCTGCTACAAATCCTGCTACCATGGAGTCTCCAGCACCAACTGTATTTAATACTTTTCCTTTTGGTGCATTTAAGAAATATTCTTTATTTTCTGTTGTTACTAACATTGCTCCATCTCCACCTAATGAGATTAACACATTGCGTGCTCCCATTTTTTGAAGTTTTTTTGCATGTTCTATAATTTCTTCTTTTGTTTCTATTTTTTCTTTAAATGTTTCTTCTAATTCCTCTTTATTGGGTTTTATTAAAAATGGTTTATATCTCAATACATTCATTAATAATTCTTTTGTTGCATCTACTATAAATCTTACTTTATTTTGCTCTAGTTTTTTACATATTATTTCATATATATTATTATTTATACATTTTGGTATATTTCCAGCTAATATTACTGTATCTTCACTTTTTATATTATCGATTTTTTTTAATAATTGTTTTATATCTTCTTCAGTTATTTCTGGTCCATTTCCATTTAACGCTGTTTCTTCTTTTGAACTTATTTTTACATTTATTCGTGTTAATCCTTTTTCTACTTTTATAAAATCTGTTTTTATTCCTCTTTGTTCAATATCTCTTTTTAATTCTTCTCCTGTAAATCCTGCAATAAATCCTAATGCAGTACTTTCTATCCCAAGATTACCTAAAACCGTTGAAACATTTAGTCCTTTTCCTCCTGGTAAAATTTTTTCTGTTTCTGTTCTATTTATTTTTCCTATTTCAAAGTTATTCACTTGTGATATGTAGTCTAATGCTGGATTAAATGTTATTGTATATATCATTCAATTCACCTCATTTGCTTACAATATATCATACTTATTTTTAATTTACAATATAATTTTTTATATTTAATAAAAAAAAGAACTATAATTTTACAATTTTATTATAGTTCTTTTTTTATTCGATTTTTTATGCATTTTGTGATGAACTAGTTCCATCATCAAATGGTATAAATTTATTTACTATACTTCCTGCTTCAACAGAAATATCTGCATCTGTTTTAAACATTGCAAATGATGTATTGATTTTATTATCTACTAATTCTTCTACTTCGTCTTGTGTTGCATGTTCTGCTAATACAAGTTCACTTACTAATATTTGTTTAGCATTATGTAACATTTTCTTTTCCCCTGTTGATAATCCTTTTTCTTTTTGCTTGAAACTTAAGTTCCTTACAACGTCTGCAATTTCATATATATTTCCACTTTTCATTTTATCCATATTATCTCTGTATCTTTTGTTCCAGTTTTTTTCCATTTCTGTTTCATCTTGTTCTAATACATTGATTACTTTTTCTGCTTCTGCTTTATCAATTACATTTCTAATGCCGTGTTCTTCTGCAGTTAATGTTGGTACCATTACTTTTACTTCTCCCGGCATTTTTAATATATAATATGATTGCTTTTCACCTAATATTTCTTTCTCTTCTATTGCATCTATTACCCCAGCCCCATGCATTGGGTATACTACTTTGTCTCCTACATTGTACATGTAAGTCACTCCTTCCAAGTCTTTATATTTTGGTCTTCAATCACAATTAACTTTATTTTATCAACCGCTTTTATTATATCACAAAAAATGGCAAAAGTCAAAGTTTTTGCCATTTTTTTGTTTTTATTTTTATAAATTATTTGTCTGTTGAACCAAAGCCACCATTTCTTAATCCTTCAGCTTTATCGTTATCTACAATAAGAAATTTTTGAAACATTGCTTGCGCTATTGTCTCTCCTTTTTTTATTGTAACATCTTCATCTTTTATATTTATGCATTGAATAAATATATGTCCATCATTCTCATTATTTTCATAATAATCAGCATCTACTACTCCTGTACTATGAGGAAATAATATTCCTTGTTTTTTTGGTCCTGAACTTCTTGGCATCATTAGTAATACTTCATCTTCTTGCATATATGCTTTCAATCCTGTTTTTATTAATGTTGGCTTCATTCCTGGTTTAAATGCAGGAATTACTGTATCTTCAGCGGCTTCTATATCATATGCTGCTGATGCTTTTGTTTTTCTTTCTGGCAAATTTATATTTTTATCTTCAAATCCTTTTGCAATTTCAAATCCTCTTATTTTTTCCATTGTTATCATTCTTCCTTTCTTGCACTATTTTTTCATATTAGTTTTTAATTGTCAAGTGTTTGAACAAATAAAAAAGATACCTTTTATTGATATCTTTCTTATACTTATCTTGTTTTATTTTTGTCCTTGTACTGTACACATTGCTGAACTACTAGCTGATATTGTTTGTTCTCCAGCATTAGAATAATTTAATACAGATCCTTTTAAATTCTGTGCAGTGCTATCTTCACTTTTTACAGTACATGAAAATATGTCTCCAGCTTTAAATGTATATGTATCATTATTATTATCTACAGTTGCATTTCCTACAGCTATTCCTATTTGTGGTAATATTTGTGTATCTGTATATACTACATATACATTTTCACCAATTTTAGTGTAATTTGCTTGTGCAGTTTTCTTTCCTGGATTCTCATCTAAAATTTGTGCTTCAAGTTCAATATCACAATTTTTTCCTGTTTTTGAGTTTAATTGATTTTGAAAGCTTTGGAATTGGCTTTTCGTTAATGTTCCTGTATTTGCCACCTCTGTTACAAAGTCTTCTACCATTTTTTGTGCTTCTTGTTGAGAAATATTATCAACTCTTGTCTCTAATGTTACTATCATTCCTGCAGTAAGTGCTACAACTATTAATAATACTATTATTACAGATGTCGTTGAATTTCCTGTCATAAATATCACTCCTTTCATTATTTCTTTTTTGTTCTAATCTTTTGCAATTGTTAATATTCCTATTTGATTTCTATTTATCCCCTTATCTACTAACACTTTTGAGCACTCATTTACAGTATTCCCTGTTGTATATATATCATCAATTAGCATTATTTTCTTATTAACAATTTTTTTACAATCTTTTGCAAAATATGCATTTTTTGCATTAGCTTTTCTTTGTTCTTTATTTAATGTACTTTGTGGTACTGTATTTTTGTTCTTATATAATATATTTCTTTTTATAGGTATATTTAGCATTTGAGAAATTTCTTTGGCAATTATCTCGCTTTGGTTATAGCCTCTCTCCTTATACCTTTCTCTACTTATCGGCACTACAATTATTATATCATACTTTTTTAATTTTTCAAAACTTTTTTGCATATTTTTTAAAAAATATGCTAATGTTTGGCAATTATAAGGTCTTTCATTGAATTTTATCCCTAATATTTGTTCTCTTATTAAGTTCTTATATTTAAAAAAATAATAATGTTCAATGAAATATTTGCTCATATCTGTTTTATAATCATCTATTTCGAATTTGTATTCTTCTTTTAATTTATTTCTACATTTATTACATAATGATTTTGTCTCCACTTTTCCACATATGCTGCATACCTGTGGATATATTAAATTAATTATTTTTTTTAGAATAATAATCCTCCTTTTGGTGTATTTTCTACAAGTCAAATCTAGCTATGTAAATTATACAACGTTTATC
>CAKPDZ010000055.1 GCA_934149155.1 uncultured Clostridia bacterium
TTATTATTAGTTCTCTTGATAAAATTGTTATATATACTACTGTAATAAGAAAACCTGCCTCAAAATTTATCATTAATGAAGTAATTACTGAGATTATGCCTAAAGTTATAAATTTAACAATATTAGAATTCAATTTTCTTTTATTATTCATATCATTTATAAAACCTGCAAATGCTATTATATATAATGGTATTGAGATTACAGTCGGTGCAACTGACGTAAATGGCCATAAACCATAAATAAGATTTCCATTTGCTCTAAATCCCCTCGAGTATGCTACTATATTAAGTAATGTTGCAAGAATGTATAAAGATTTTGAGTGTTTACAAATTTTTCTATAATCAAAAAAATATAATCCTATAGCAAATAATATTGCACAGCTAAACAAAACACATTCTATTTTTGCAGTTATAATCTCATTTAATTCCAGTACATTCTTTTCGTAGAATGCACTAAAAAAGTTTGATGGTATAAATTTCATATAACTTCCACTAAGAAAAATTAATACAATTACTAAAATTAAAGTTATCCAATCCAATTTAGGTCTATGAATTTTATTTAATTTTTTTCCTATCTCTTTTGCATTCCCCATTTGATTGACTGCTAGTTCTTCTGCTTCTTTTGCAGAATATCCTTCTTCAATTTTTTCTTCTTTTACTTCATCTATATGAGTTCTAAGTTCTTCTTTAATTTGATTGCTTGCGGGTTGGTATTTTATATTATTGCATACATTATCTAAAAATTCTTTAGTATTCAAATAAAGCACCTCCAATTATTTGATTCATGCTTGTACTAAATATTTGCCATTCTTCTTTCTTGCTTTTTAACTGCTTTTTCCCATCTTTGGTAATTGAATAGTATTTTCTTTTTTTACCTCCTATCACATCCCAATAAGATAAAATCCATCCTTTTTCTTCAAGTTTATGTAATATTGGATATAATGTTCCTTCTTGAAATTCAAATACATTTTCAGATTTTTCTTTTAATTCTTTTATCATCTGATATCCATACATATTCTCATTTTCTAATACACCTAGTACTATTAATTCTGTACTACCTTTTAATAATTCTTTATTAATTTTCATAAGTTTTCTCCTTCCTTTATACCTTGTAATACTATGTATTTATTGCATTGTAATACAAGGTATATTTTTTGTCAATAGTTTCCTAATAAATTATACAAAAAAAACAGCTATCTGTTTTAGAATAGCTTAAAATATTTTGCACAATTTTATTTTTCAGTAATATTATATAAAAATGAAAGGAGTTTTTAATATGGACTATGAATTAATGATGAATGGAACTGTAAAAATCGGTCAGCACGCTCCAAGTTTTGAAGCAGAAACTACATATGGACATATCAGCCTTGATGACTATAAAGGAAAATGGCTAGTATTCTTCTCTCACCCACGGATCATTCACACCTGTCTGCACCAGTGAAATGATTGCATTTGCAAACGCTTGCCCATACTTTGAAAAATTAAATACCTGCTTACTAGGATTAAGCATCGATAGTAATGCTTCAGATTTGGCCTGGATGCATGATATTTATTGTATGACAGGAATTGTTCTACCTTTTCCAATAGTTGCAGATAGAAATGGTTCAATAGCAAGAAAATATGGAATGATATCTAATGATGTTAGTTCTACTGAAACAGTTAGAAATGTTTTTATAATTGATGATAAAGGAATTGTTAGAACTATACTTGTATATCCTCTAAATATAGGTAGATTTATACCAGAAATTCTAAGAATTATTGAAGCATTACAAATGGCAGATTGCTCAAAAGGCTCTACACCTGCAAATTGGATGCCTGGTCAGCCTGTTATTGTACCTTCTCCTAAAACTTATCCTCAATTACAAGAACGTTTAAATTATATTGAGCAAAATGATAATGGAATGAACTGGTATTTAAGTTTTAAAGAGCCACCAAAACTTTGTGATACAAGCAAAAATTGTAAAAATTAGTTATGCTTTCCAATTAAATTTTATAGAGTTTAGAAAATTAATAATATATTGTTTTTTATACCTTGGTGTTTGGTCGCTTACGCGGTATCTCAAAACAATATATTATTAATTTTTTAAATCTACTATTTTATAATCTAGAAATCATAACCAATTTTGTACAACTTTTTCAAACTCCCATAATTTCGTATCCATTATCAGCATAAATAGTTTGCCCTGTAATGCAGTCAGACATAGAGCTCAATAAAAATGTAGCAACATTTCCAACTTGTATTGTAGTAATATTTTTGTGTAATGGTGCTTTTTCTTCAATAACGTCTAAAATACTTCCAAAGTCTTTAATCCCTCTTGCAGACAATGTTTTAATTGGTCCTGCTGAAATTGCATTTACACGAATTTGCTCTTTTCCTAAATTTTCAGCTAAGTATCTTACACTTGATTCTAATGCAGATTTTGCAATTCCCATCACATTATATCCTTCTATTACTTTTGTTGAACCATAATATGTTAAAGTAACTAAACTTGCATTTTCATTTAGCATTTCTAGTTCTTTTGCAGTTCTTGCTGCTAATACAAATGAATATGCACTAACTTCGCATGCATGCAAATATCCTTCTTTACTTGTTTGAATAAAATCATTGTGTAAATCTTCTGTAAATGCATGTGCTATCGCATGTACAATTCCATCAATTTTTCCATTTTCTTCTTTAATTTTTTCAAAAGTTGCTCTTACTTGTTCGTCATCTGATGCCTCATCTAAAAGATATACTTTACTTCCTTTAAATTCTGAAACCAATTCTTCTATTTTTGATTTGTTTTCTTCTCCTTTACATGTAAAAAGCAATTCAGCTCCATTTTCATATGCAGATTTTGCAATTCCAAATGCTATACTCCATTTATTTCTAATTCCCATTATTAGGATTTTCTTATTTTCTAACAACATTAATATTCTCTCCTTTTTCTATAGTAACGAATTCTCCCATATTTCTGTATTTTTGATATCTACTCTCCACTAATTCCTCTGCAGATAATTTCTTCAATTCCAACACTATATTCTCGATTTCATTCTTTAAATCCTTTGCTGTTTGTTCAAATGATTTTTCCTCAACTATTTTATCAATAATATTTAATTCTAGCAAATCTTGTGCTGTTAATTTCATTTTTTCTGCCGCTTCTTTTGCACGTGATGCATCTTTCCACAAAATACTTGCATAACCTTCTGGAGATAAAATTGAATAGATTGCATTTTCTAGCATGATTACTTTATTTCCTACTCCAAGTGCCAAAGCTCCTCCACTTGAACCTTCTCCTATTACTATTGCAATTACTGGTACCTTTAAACCCGATAATTGAAGCATTGATGATGCAATAGCTTCTCCTTGACCTTTTTCTTCTGCTTCTATTCCTGGATATGCTCCTTTAGTATCAATAAATGTGATAACTGGTCTATTAAACTTTTCTGCCTGTTTCATAAATCTAATCCCTTTTCTGTAACTCTCTGGGTTAGGCATTCCAAAATTTCTTTCTATATTTTCTTTTGTTGTTCTTCCTTTTTGCTCTGCTATTACTGTAAAATTCTGATCACCTATTCTTGCAAGTCCACATACAATTGCCTTATCATCTTTTCCAGCTCTATCTCCATGTAATTCTATAAATTCATCAAATATTTTTTCAATATAATCTAATGATGTCTTTCTTTTTGGGTCTCTTGCAATTTCAACTTTTTCCCATGCTGTTTTTTCCAATCTATTCACCTCCTTTATGTAATTTAATTAGTGTACTCAATGTATTTTTCATATCTTTTCTTTCAACAATTTTGTCTATAAATCCGTGTTCTAATAAAAACTCTGAAGTTTGAAAATCTTCTGGTAAAGTTTGTCCTATTGTTTGCTCTATTACACGTTTTCCAGCGAATCCAATCATTGCTTTAGGTTCTGCAAGTACTATATCTGCAATACTTGCAAATGAAGCTGTAACTCCTCCATATGTTGGATCTGTTAATACAGATATATATAACAATCCTGCATCATTTAATTTTCTTATTGCTGATGTTGTTTTTGCCATCTGCATTAAAGACACTATTCCTTCTTGCATTCTTGCTCCGCCTGATGTACAAAAAATTATAATTGGTAGTTTTAATTCTATCGCTTTTTCTATAGCATATGTAATTTTTTCTCCAACTACAACTCCCATACTTCCCATTAAAAATCCACTATCCATTACACAAATTACTACATCTTCTCCATTTATTTTTCCTGTACCACATCCTACTGCTTCTTGAATTCCTGTTTTCTCTCTTAATGCTTTTATTTTTTTAGGGTAATCTTCTAAATTTAGTGGATTTGTTGTATCTATATCTAAATCAAATCTTTTATAAGAGCCTTCGTCTAATGTTGTTTCTATTCTTTTATTTATATGCATTCTAAAATATGCACCACAATTAGGACAAATTGAATAATTTTCTCTTAAAGTTTCTTTATAAATTATTTCTTTACATTTATCACATTTTATCCATTTTCCAATTGGAATATCTACTTTATTTGCTGACCTTTTAGCTGTTGGCTCTCTTTTTTTTATTTTATCTACTATCATTTTTCTTTCCTCTATTTTAAAATTTCTTTTTCAATAAAAGAGGTATCAAAATTTCCTCTAATAAAATTTGGATTTTTTATAATTTTAAACAAGAAATCTATGTTCGTATCTACACCCTCTATTACTGTTTCCTCTAAAGCTCGTTTCATTTTGCTGATTGCTTCATTTCTTGTGTCACCATGTGTAATTATTTTTGCAATCATTGAATCATAGTTACTTGGTATTGTATAACCTGAATATATTGCTGTATCTACTCTTACTCCATTTCCTCCTGGCAAAATTACTCCTGTTATTGTTCCTGGACATGGTCTAAAATTCTTAGCTGGATTTTCTGCATTTATTCTACATTCAATACTATATCCATTAAATTTTACATCTTTTTGTTTTATTTTTAATGGTTCTCCTGCAGATACTCTTATTTGAGCTTTAACAATATCTATTCCTGTTCTTTCTTCTGTTATTGGGTGTTCTACTTGTATTCTTGTATTCATCTCCATAAAATAGAAATTTTTATCACTATCTACTAAAAATTCAATCGTTCCACAACTTGTATATCCTGATGCTTTTACTGCTTTAATTGCAGATTCTCCCATCTTATTTCTTAATTTGTCATCTATAGCTGTTGATGGTGTTTCTTCAATAACTTTTTGATTTCTTCTCTGTATTGAGCAATCTCTTTCTCCTAGATGAATTACATTTCCGTGCTCATCTGCTAAAATTTGGATTTCTACATGTCGAGGATTTTTTATGAACTTTTCTATATATATTTCATCATCATTAAAAGAGAGTTTTGCTTCTTGTTTTACAATATTATAATTACTTTCTAGTTCTTCTGGAACATTTACAATTCTTATTCCTTTTCCTCCACCTCCAGCTGCTGCTTTTAGCATAATTGGATATCCTATTTCATTTGCAATTTTGATTGCATCTTTTAGACCTTTTACACTTCCATCTGAACCCGGAACAACTGGAACACCTGCATTTTTCATTAATTCTTTTGCATTCGATTTATTTCCCATCATTTCAATTACTTTATAATTTGGACCTATAAATTTTATATTAGATTCTTCACATATTTTTGCAAACTGGCTATTTTCTGATAAAAATCCAAATCCAGGATGAATTGCATCTGCTCCTGTTATATTAGCTGCTTCTATTATATTTTTAAAATTCAAATAGCTTTTACTAGAATTTGCAGGTCCTATGCATATTGCTTCATCAGCTAGTTTTACATGCATTGCATCTTTGTCTACTTCTGAATATACTGCAACTGTTTTTACATTCATTTCTTTACAAGCTCTTATTATTCTTACTGCAATTTCTCCTCTATTTGCAATCAATATCTTATTTATCATCTTTCTTTTCCTTTCCTATAAGCTCCCAAATGACATCATTTTGAAAACTTAGAAATAACTATACTATGGCAAATGTTAATTCACCTTTAACAGCAATTTTTCCATCAACAGTGGCAATTGCTTCTCCTATTCCTATAGGACCTTTTCTTTTAATTATCTTAACTTCTAATTTTAATCTATCTCCTGGAACAACTTGTTTTTTGAATTTCAAATTATTAATTCCTCCAAATAATGCATTTCTTCCTTTGTTTTCTTCCATTGATAAAATTGCTACTGCTCCTGTTTGAGCTAATGCTTCTACCATTAACACTCCAGGCATTATAGGATTTCCAGGAAAATGACCTTTAAAATAATATTCATCTGCACTTACATTTTTATAGGCAGTACAACTTTCTCCTGGTACAAATTTTTCTACTTCATCTATCATTAAGAATGGATCTCTTTGAGGAATTATTTTTTTTATTTCTTCTTTATCTAACATTTTTTCCTCCTTATTTTAATTTGAAAAGTGTTTTCCCATATTCAACTGAATCACCGTCATTTAAACACACTTCTACTACTTCTCCATCAAATTCTGCTTCTATTTCGTTCATTAATTTCATTGCTTCTATAATACAAACTACTTGACCTTTTTTTACTTTATCTCCTACTTTTATAAATGCTTCTTTATCAGGTGATGGTTTTGAATAAAACGTTCCAACCATTGGAGATTTAATTTCTTTATATTCTTCTTTTGGCTCTTCTGGTATAGTTTCAGTAGTTTGAACTGCTGATATTGTTTGAATTACTGGTGCTATTGGTCTAACTGCATTTTCGCCTTTTCTCATACTTATTTTCATACCTTCTGGAAACTCAATTTCTAATTCTTCTATATTTGATTTTCCCATATCTTCTATTAGTTGTTTTATTTTGTCATATTCCATTTATCTTTCCTCCTCATATTTCTTTAAGATGATGCTTGCATTGTGTCCTCCAAACCCTAAAGAATTTGACATTACAACATTCAAATTCACATTTCTTGGCTCATTTGGAACAATATCTAAATCACACTCTTCATCTGGAACTTTATAGTTTAATGTTGGCGGAACTAATTGTTCTTCTATTGCTTTTGCACATATAAGCGCTTCTACTACGCCAGCAGCACCAAGTAAATGTCCTGTATTTCCTTTTGTTGAACTTACCATTACCTTTTTACTTGCTTCTCCTAATGCTCTTTTTATTGCTAAAGTTTCACATACATCATTTAAATGTGTAGAAGTTCCATGTGCATTTATATAATCAATATCTTCTGGTTTTATATTTGCATTTTCAATTGCTCTTACCATTGCTCTTGCAGCACCTTCACCATCTGGAGATGGCGAAGTAATATGATATGCATCAGAAGTTGCACCATATCCTACAAGTTCTGCATATATTTTAGCATTTCTTGCCTTGGCATGTTCTAATTCTTCTAACACAATAACTCCTGCACCTTCTGCCATTACAAATCCACTTCTTTCTTTGTCAAATGGAATACTTGCTCTATTTTTTTCGGTTGCATGTGTTAATGCTTTCATATTTTCAAATCCTGCTACTCCACATTCACAAATTGCAGCTTCACATCCTCCTGCCAAAATCACATCTTCATATCCATCTTGTATATTTCTAAAAGCTTCTCCTATAGCATGTGTAGATGATGCACATGCTGTAACTATAGATATAGACTCTCCTTTTAATCCTAAATCTATCGCAACATTTCCGGCAGGCATATTTGTAATTCCCATTGGTATAAACATTGGAGAAACTCTATTATTTCCTTTCTCATAATTGATTTCACATTGTTGTTGTATTGTTGATAGTCCTCCTATTCCAGAACTAACAAAAACTCCAACATTATTAAAATTTGTATTTTCTGTCGTTATTCCACTATCTTTTAAAGCTTCTCTTCCTGCAATTATTGCAAATTGTGAACTTCTATCTAATCTTTTAGATTGTTTCATATCTAGATAATCTAATGAATTAAAATCTTTTACTTCTGCATCAAATTTAGTTTTAAAATTTTCTGCATTAAATAGTTTAATTTCATCAATTCCACACTCTTTATTTTTTATTCCATTCCAAGTTTCATTTGCTGTTTTACCTATTGGTGTTATTGCACCTAAACCTGTTATTACAACTCTCTTTTTCATTAAATCATTCCTCCATCTACTGAAATAACTTGCCCTGTAATATATGAGCTATCTTCTGATGCTAAAAACTTTACTACATTTGCTACATCTTTAGGTGTTCCCATTCTTTTTAATGGAATATTTTTAGCAATTTCATCTTTTACTTCTTGTTTTAATATATCTGTCATATTTGTTTCTATAAATCCTGGTGCTACTGCATTTACTAAAATATTTCTTGATGCAACTTCTTTTGCTAAACTTTTAGTAAATCCAATTATTCCTGCTTTTGATGCAGAGTAATTTGTTTGACCTGCATTCCCTGCAATTCCAACTACTGATGAAATATTTATAATTCTTCCACTTCTTGCTTTCATCATATATGAAATTACGTTTTTAGTCATATTAAATGTTCCAACTAAATTAACATCTATTACTTGTTTAAAATCTTCTTCTTTCATTCTTGCAAGTAACATATCTTTAGTAATTCCTGCATTATTTATTAATACATCTATTTTTCCAAATTCGTTAATTGCTCTTTCTATCATTTGTTTGCAATCTTTAAAATTTGTTACATCACCTTGTACAGTTAAGCAGTTTACATTTTTACTCTCAATCTCATTCTTTGCTTGAATTAGCT
>CAKPDZ010000056.1 GCA_934149155.1 uncultured Clostridia bacterium
ATTTGTTGCAACTAATGGAATATCTAATTTTCTTGCTAATTGTACTAATTTTTGATTTGCTAAAACTTGTTCTTTTAATCCATTATTTTGAATTTCTATATAATAATCTTTTCCAAATACTCTTTTATGCCATAATGCTATTTCTTCAGCCTTTTCATTTTGGCCATTTAATAATGCTTGATTTACACTTCCTGCTAGACAAGCACTTAAACAGATTATTCCTTCATGATATTTTTCTAATACTTCTAAATCTATTCTTGGCTTATAATAATACCCTTCTGTAAATCCTATTGATACTAATTTACTTAAATTTTTGTAACCTTCATTGTTTTTTGCTAGTAATATTAAATGATTATATCTATTATCTATACCTGGCTCTTTATTTAGTCTTGAACGTGGTGCAACATATACTTCGCATCCTATTATTGGCTTTATTCCTTCTTTTTTGCATGCTTTATAAAAGTCAATGGCTCCATACATTACTCCATGGTCTGTTATTGCCATTGCCTTCATTCCTAACTCCTTTGCTCTTACTGGTAAGTCTTTGATTCTATTCGCTCCATCTAATAAACTAAATTCACTGTGTATGTGTAAGTGTACAAAATCTGACATTTTTCTCTCCTTTTATTTATTATTATTTTCTTATATATTCTTGACTTTATTCCTATAATTAGAGTATAATAGAAATAGGAAATGGAGAAACCACAAACGTGGTTTGCCAGTAGTTTGTGAAAACACATCTTACCGCCAAGTAACAGATGTGTTTTTTATTTGTCTATTTGCTTAAAAATATTATGAATATAATTAAGGCAAATACTATAATAGTTTCAACACCTAAAGCTAATAAAAGTAAGTATATTATTTCTAATAAAACCGCTTCTATCATAGCACCACCTCCATTCTAAAGGACAAGCCTTTATATGTAAAGTGGCAAACCACATCTGCTTATTCTCATTTCCTATGTTAATATTTTACAATATCATTTAACATATGTCTACATATTTTTAAAATTTTTATTATATCTGCAAAAAATAATCAAAAAAAGCAATCCCCGCCTTAGCCGTAAGTTGTCTGAATTTTTAAGGACCTGTCTTCGACAGGTGGGTGCCTGCTTGAATATTCCTGGGCTTCTTACTACTCGAAAGTGTAAGCTTGCACGCCATACTCAAAGTTCTGGCCCCTCTTTAAACTTGTAGGTTCTAAAAATTCTGTGCTATACGTACTATGCAGGGTATTGCTTATTTCGTTTTTGTTATTAATATAATAGCATATTTATATTCAAATTGCAACCCTATATGAGTTCAAATTTTTCCAAAAATATATGCTAACTATATTATATCTCTTTTTTTCAAATTTATTCTCGCTCTATTTGTTTTTTTACCATCTTGACTTTATTCAAGAAATTATAATCCCATAATTTCTTTTGCAACTTCATTTATAGTTTTGCCTTCTGCAGAAGCTCCCATTTTAGCTTTTGCCTCTTTCATGATTGCTCCCATGTCTTTCATTGATGTTGCTCCAATTTCAGCAATTATTTTTTGTACTTCTTCTTTTACTTCATCTCTACTTAATTGTTTTGGTAAATATTCTTGAAGCACTTCAATTTCTCTATTTGTTAAATCTATTAAATCTTGTCTTTCTGCTTTTTCGAAATCTTTTAAAGCATCTTTTTTAGTTTTTACTTCTTTTGCTATAATATCTATAATTTTGCTATCTTCTACTTCTATACCTTTATCTTTTTCTATTTGTAGTATTGATGCTCTAACCATTTGAACTGTATTTTTTCTTACAGTATCCTTATTTTTCATTGATTCTTTTAAATCTTCCATTAATTTTTCTTTTAACATTCTAACCACTCCTTAATCTTGAATTATAATATCACAAAAATGCGAAAATGTCTATCTAAATTTATTTTTACTAAACTGTGAATTTAACAAAGTTTTTGACCTGCATCCATTTTTCTAACTTTTTTATAAATCTCTTTATCTTTTTTAGAATATGTTTTCTCTTCAATTCCATTTGCAGAACACACTTTAACATTCACATATCCAGAATTAATTTGAGGATGTCTTAGAATGCGCTCTCCACTATTATCTACTGGTACTTTTGAAAAAGCAATATATGAAAACTTTTCGTCTTCATACCCTAGAGTACCACTTTTAGCCTGTCTATGAACAGAACTTCTTGCAACTCTAGCATAAAACGCACACCAGTCATCTTTTGAAATTGGGCATTCATACAAACAACAACAAGGTGCAACAATGTATCCTCCTGCCTTTAACAGATTTTTTCTTATTTTTAGAATATTAGAAAAACCTGCCGGAGTTCCTGGTTCTATTATTACAAGTAGCTTATTAGTAGCATTCCATAATTTTTCTACTGCTTTTTCTCTGTCTCCTTTAGGCAATTCATTTATCATATATGATGTTATAACCAAATCCGTCTTTTCTTGAATTTCATCTTGCAATATATCAAATTCTTCCCATTTTACATCATTTAGATCAGTATTTTTCATAAGTTTTTTTCCAATGTTAATCATGCTTTCTTCTCTTTCTAAACACTTAATGGCATTACATGTGGCCACATCATTGACTGCCCAAACCACAGTTCCTGTTCCAGCCCCAACATCAATTACACTTGTTAGTTCTTCATTATAATTGTCTAAAGTCTGTTCTAATACTGAACTTACTGCTGCATATGTTGCAGGCATTCTTGATATTGCATATGAAACCGCTTCTGATTCTTTTGTTAATAATTTTTTACCTTTGCCATCATTATTTCGGTACCTATTGCTAACTGTTTGTGCATCTTCTAGTATTTTATGTATTTGATTTTCTTTTAACAATTTGTTTATATTTTCTTTTAATTCTTCTGGAATGTCCACATTTTTCTCCTTTAAAACATTATTATTTTTCCATTTTGTTTTAACCATTCATCTATTTCTTTATAATTAGGTATATAAGTTTGTACTAAATTATAGAAATCTTTATTATGATACTTAAATTTCATATGACACAACTCATGTACAATTATTGCATCCACTTTATCTTCTGGCAACATTATTAACCTTGATGAAAAATATACATTTTTCTTGCTTGGCATACAACTACCATATCTTGTAGTCGCATCTCTTATTTTGAATTCATTATATTTTAATCCTGTTATTTTGCTCCAATATGGAAGCTTTTTAGCTATTAAAACTTCTGTATTATTTTTGAATAATTTTTTTATTGCTTTATCAACAGTTTGTTTAATGATATTCTGTTCTAAATCTTTAGGTACTTCTATCAAAAGTAGTTTGTTATCAGGTTGCAATAAAATACTTATCTGCTTTGAATCAGTAATATTTCTTACTATTGAGAATTCTTCTCCTTGATAATATATTTTTTCTCCTGTTTTCCATTGTTTTATTGAATCAATTTCAGAATCTAAAATCTTTTTATATTTATTATAAATATCATCTTCTTGATTTCTTAATATCTGTAATAATCTTTTTTTAGATAATCTAGTTGGTTTTGTAATATTAAGTACATTTCCTTTAAAATATATTTTTATAGATTTAGATGTTTTATAATTTTTTATTTCTGTTGGTATTTCTAGTTCTTTAATTTTTAATATTTCCATTTTAAATTTCTATTAATCCTCCATAATCAATAATATCAAGGTCTTTAAATTCAATTATCTTTATTTTTTTACTTGTTATAAAATCTCTAATTCTGCCATCAATATCTATTTTATTTAAATCTCCAAACACGATAATCGAATCACCTAACCTTGTAATGCATCCACCTATGAATCCTTTTTTACTACTGTAATTTTCGCCATTTAACAGTTTTATGTCTAAATTATTTTCTACTAATAAAGTATCAATATCATGAAATTTCAATATTTTATATAGACCTTTATCTGAAACAATTGCTGAATTATCATCAATTACTGCAATTGAGCAATTAGTATAACCTTGTGTTGTATTTATTAATTCATAATTCTTATTATTTAACTCTTGTTTTAATTTTGTATCTGTATATTGAAAATTATGTATTGCTTTTTTTCCAATTGTACAAACATTATATTTTATATCATCCGGATATTTTTCCTGTATTTCATCTTGGCCTTTTATACTATTCTTTACATATAGCATAATGTTTTGGTATTGAGTTGGTTCAATAATAATTTCATTTTCTACTTTACATACAAATATATCAACATGTGATGATATTTCTGAATATACTTTAGTACTTGTATTTATTTCTATTAGTTCATATCCTAATTTTGTTAGTTGTTCTTTTTCTAATTTTCTCATTCTATTATCTATAATTACTCTTTTTTTCATTTCTTACCTCTTTGAATATTATAGTTTATTTTTTTAATCTGTCAATAGGTACATTTGGGACCGGTTCTGTTTTGTGCATAGTTACCAAAAAACCTGAGATGAAACAATCACCTCAGGTTTAACTTTAGATTAGATACCAACGGACTTCCGAAGGAAACATTTTTCCTTCACATACTCTACGTATGATTCCCTCTCTTGCCATCAGATACTCAAAATATCTATCTTGGCTTTTATCAAAGGTATATTCACATACACTTTGATTAATATTTAAAGGTAACTCTTTAAAGTAGTCATAGTAGCTTTCATCGTTCGGTGTTCTTAAAAGATAAAATATCCTTTCTCCTTCTGGTACTTCAGTACCGTTAAAAAGGTCTGAGATTATTTCTATTCCAAGAACATCTCCTGCTTTAGGAATCTCCCTTCCCCAGATATTATATTTATTATTTTTAACATAATATCTGATTCTTTCAACTACATCTTCAACTTCTTTCCGCTGTTCCTCATCTTTCGGAAAACTTTCCAGTCCCCCTAATAAGATTTCTCTTATTGTCTTCATTTTTTCTCCCTCTCTGCTCAATTGTTCAGAGCGAATGTATGTTAATAATTGTCTTTTTTATTATATCACATTATGTAAAACAAATCAATTTTTTTATACAAAATATTATTAAAAAAATTATTAGTCTTCAACAATTTTTATAGCACATTTTATTCCATCAATAGCAGCAGTCATAATTCCACCAGCATATCCAGCCCCTTCACCACAAGGATATACCCCTCTAACATTTGTAGAATTTAGACTATCCTTATCTCTTGTAATTTGTACAGGTGATGAACTTCTGGTTTCTACTCCGGTTAAAACTGCATCTTTATCTGCAAATCCATGTAATTTTTTATCAAGTTCTAGTATTGCTTCTTTCATTGTTTCTGAAACAAATTGAGGTAAAATTTCATTTAAATCAACACCTGTTACACCTGGCATATATGTAGGTATTATTTTTCCAAATTTTTCTGTTTTATGTCCTTTTATAAAATCTTCTACTCTTTGAGCTGGAGCATTATAATTGCCACCACCTAATTCAAATGCTTTTTGTTCTAAATCTTCTTGAAAATACATTCCATCTAATGGCGAATTTTTATAATAATCTTCTATAGTAACATTTACAAGCAATGCACTGTTTGAATTTTTTCCATCTCTTGCAAAATTACTCATTCCATTTGTTACAATCGAATTTTCTTCTGAATTTGATGCCATTACTTGTCCACCTGGGCACATACAAAATGTATAACATGTTCTCCCATTTTTTGCATGATACACTAATTTATAATCTGCTACTGGCAATTTTAATTTAATATCTTCTCCATATTGAGCTTTATTTATATCTTCTTGTAAATGCTCAATTCTTGTTCCTACTGCAAAATTTTTAGGTTGTATTTCTACTCCTAATTCATATAATTTTTTAAATGTATCTCTTGCACTATGGCCTATTGCTAAAATTACTGCATCTGTTTCTATTCTATTATTCTCACAAATAACAGCTTTTATTGTTTCATTTTTGATTTCAAAGTCTGTAGCTTTAGTGTTAAATAAAACTTGTCCACCCTTAGAAATAATATATTCTCGAATATTTTTTACTATTTTTCTCAAATTGTCTGTACCTATATGAGGCTTAGCTGTATATAAAATTTCTTCTGGAGCACCAAATCTAACAAATTCTTCTAACACCTTTCTAGAATACATATTTGCAGAATTTCCTGTATTTAATTTTCCATCAGAAAATGTTCCTGCCCCTCCTTCTCCAAATTGAATATTAGAAGTAGGCGAAAATTCTCTATTATTAGCAAAATTTTCGACATCTTTTATTCTTTCTTCTACACATTTTCCACGTTCTAGAATTATTGGTTTTATTCCATTATCAACCAACAGTAGTCCTGCAAACAATCCAGCTGGTCCCATTCCTATAATTACAGGTTTATATTTACTATTCCTTTTTACTTCTATTTCTTGCCACTCTTCTTCTTTTACTTTTCCAAATTTATTCTCTTTTTTCACATCTTTCAACTTGACATTAATTGAATAATTATAATATATGTCATCTTTTTTTCGTGCATCTATTGACTTTTTATAAATATTCCATTCTTTTACTTCTTCTTGCTTAATTTTATTTTTTGCAATTGCTCTTTTAAATACTTCTATATCACTTAAGTTTTCTCTTATTTTTATATTATTTAATCTTATCATACTCTCTCTTTTCTTTATAATAATTATATTCATATTTATGTATTAAGAAATTAATCATATTGTTTTTAAAATACTGCGTAAGCGACCAAATGAGCGTAGCGAATGCGATATGGAGCAATCTACATACTATCTTTTAATATGCAGATTGCGACACCAAGGTATTGCAAAACAATATGATTAATTTCTTAATACATATAATAACATATCTCTATTTTTTTTGCAATCTTTCATGCATTATGTTATAATACTGTTCGTATATTTTACAGAAAGGAGACTCACATGGACACTGTTTTAAATTTTTTTAATTCATTTGGATTTCAAGCAATTTTAAAATTAGTACTAGGCTTTATGTTAGCAGGCATCATAGGTTTAGAACGTTCTTCTTGGAGTAAACCTGCAGGATTTAGAACCCATGCTCTTGTTGGAATAAGTGCGGTATTAATAATGTTATGTGGTGAATATATGTCACGAGCTTATGATATTGACCCTTCAAGAATTCCAGCACAATTATTATCAGGAATTGGTTTCATTGGTGCAGGTACAATTTTAAGAGATGGTTTTAATGTAAAAGGATTAACTACTGCTGCAGGACTTTTAGCAGTTACATGTATTGGACTTAGCATTGGTGCTGGATTTTATTTAGGCGGAATTGTTACAACTCTTATTGTTTATGTAATACTTTCTTATTCTTATAAAATTTCTGACAAATTAGATCATTTTGATTTATTAAATTTACAAGTTGAAATATCTAAAGATTCTGATAAGGCTCTAGCAAAAATAGAAAAAGTCTTAAGTAATTCTAAGATTGATATTAAACAAATGAAAAAAGTAGAAGCAACTGATAATGACACTGATTCTACAATTTTAAAAATCGTTGGTCATTATAATAAAAAGGGATTTAATAAAAATCTGCTTTTGAAAAATATTTCTTTAATTGAAAATGTTTCTGAAATAATCGAAGAATAAAACCTAAACTTGCTTAAAGTCTAGGTTTTATTTTTATCTATAAACTTTCTTCCAATATATTGTGTAACAATTCTATTTTCTGGTTTTTTATCAAAAATATATAGAACCATCAAAAATATCCACTCCAAAGGTTTCATTATTATATATGTAATATCCGCTTGCCAAGCCGTCTTAATATGCTCAGCTAAAGGAAAACCATATTTATCATAAATATATCTAATAAAATGATGGAATCTTGGAGTTTTCTCTTGAATCAAATCTTCGAAAGCATTAGCAATACATAGTTGTCTATTAACAATTATTTTTTCGCCTCTTCTAATTCCAACTCTTGTTGGTTTCACCAATTTTTCATGTCCACTTACAGCTACTGTGCATAAATAATGTGCATCATATTGAACAGAAGGAGGTGAAACTTTTTGTGACAAATTCCAATCACTAGTTTCTAAAAATGCTCTTATTGCTTCATCTGGTCTTTGACCTAATAATACTAATATACATATCAAAATAGCTGTCAATGGAATAGTTAAAACAACTGCTAATATTGGCCAATTATCAGTATCATATATTATTTGACTACATTTATTTAAAAATTTATTTTCATATTCTTTTGATTGTAAATTCTTTTCTTTATATCTTTGTATCACGTCAATTATAGCTCTTATACTACACAAAATATAGTTCACTGGAAATATTAACAAATATGGTATTCCATAAAAAATATATCTTGTAAATAAATCTTCAACATTAATTTGAATCATAAAAATTATCATATATATTGAACATATTATTATTCCTGATATTGCACATACAATAATAAGCGGTGGTAAATCTAATTTTTTTCTTCTTATTAACAAGTATGATACAAGTCCTAATATAAAAATAGCTAATACTGTTGGCATACTCCAAGAAGCTATTGGTGCATGTTTATCAATTTCTAATCCTCCTAGTCTTAACGCTTCTGTATAATCTTTAAAATCTGATGCTAGATATAAAAAACCTGTCAA
>CAKPDZ010000057.1 GCA_934149155.1 uncultured Clostridia bacterium
ACTTATCTAATAATATTAAATATAAAAAATATACATTTAGAAAATTAATAATATATTGTTTTGAAATACCGCGTAAGTGAAAATACAATATATTATTAATTCTCTAAAATCTATATAATAATATTATTAATGTATAAGAATAACCAATTATTTATTAACCTTTATTCACCCCTATTACTCCTCCAAACATTCCACAAACAATTCCTGATACAATAATAATTACTGATTGAATATTTAAATTAAAATTATGATTTATAATTCCAGATAGCAAATATATTGATAACAAATATACTCCACCTATTACAGCTCCATTTAATAGTCCATTTTTCTTCATATTAAAATTACCAATTGAGCTTCCTATAAATATACTTATTGCAGTTATTACGATTATTACTGGTGCTATAAACGACTCACTTACATTAGTATATGTTAATATTAATGAAAAAATAAATAAAAACACAAACGTACATACTATTGAAATAACTATCCCTTTTATAATATTTGTTAATCCTTCCATATCCTACCTCCCATTACATTTATATTCTGTAATAGGCAATTTTATAACTAATATTATTCACATTAAGTCTAGCCCTCCATATAAATTATATACATTTGTATACCCAATTCTTTTCATCATTCTATATACATTTCTACTTCTTCCTCCGTATTGGCAATATGTTACTATTAGTTGATTTTTCTTTGGCACTTCTTTTTCTATTCTTCTCATTACTTCATATTCTGGTATATTTATTGCTCCGGGCAAGTGTCCCTCTTGGTATTCTTGTCTACTTCTTACATCTATTAAAATTGCTCCTTGCATTATTTTATTTTTCATTTCTTCAGCTGTTATATCTCCATTTTGCATTCCTCTGCAACAGCAATATTTTCTCCTACAAAACATTTTTATCCCCCTTTATATTATATACAAAGGGGGATATTTTGTGATTTTTTCTATTCTTCTACTGGTGCCTCTACTGGGCAAACTCCTGCACATGTACCACAACTTATACATGCTGATTGATCTATTACAAAACATGTTTCTCCTTGTGATATGCATCCTACTGGGCATGCTGCTGCACATGCACCGCAACTTATACATTTATCTTCTTGAATTTTATATGCCATTTTTATTCACCACCCTTCATTTTTGAATCTTTTAATTCTAGTTTTTCTAACTCTTTTAGTTCTTTTTGATATTCTTTTTCTTCGCTATCAGTATGTTCTCTTGCAACATCTTTTATAACTTTTATGTCTTTTACTTCATATCTTTTAAATTTATAAATTTCGCCATCTTTTATTTTTACTTTTACAACTTCTTTTAATGGCTCTATTCCATCAACTTCTCCCTGCCCATCTGGAGTTTTTACTATTGCTCCTATATTAGGCAATTTTTTTAGTTTGTCCTCATAAACTTCTTGTTCATATTTTAAGCAACACATTAACCTTCCACAGTTTCCTGAAATTTTTGATGGATTTAATGATATGTTTTGTTCTTTAGCCATTTTTATTGATACTGTTTCAAAGTCTCTTAAAAATGAACAACAACATAGCTCTCTGCCACATACTCCATTTCCACCAATTCTTTTTACTTCATCTCTAACGCCTATTTGTCTTAATTCTATTCTTGTTTTGTAAACTGCTGCTAAATCTTTTACTAAATCTCTAAAATCTACTCTTCCATCTGCTGTAAAATAGAATAATATTTTACTATTATCAAATTTATATTCAACATCTGTTAATGTCATATCTAATTTATGTTCTTTTATCTTTTTATTACATAATTCAAATGCTTCTTTTTCTTTTTTTCTACATTCTTCTGCATGCTTTAAATCTCTTGAAGAAGCTAATCTCAATACTTTTTTTAGTGGACTAGTAAGTTTTTCTTCTTCTATCATTCTATTAGGTACTACTACCTCTGCAATTTCTTCTCCTTGAGTAGTTTCTACTACTACTTTTTCACCTTTTTTTACTTCTAACCATTTTGGATCAAAGAAATATATTTTCCCTAGTCTTTTAAATCTAACTCCTATTATCCTTTTCATTTATTTGGTCCTTTCTACATTCTGCCACATTGAAAATATCATATAATCAATGCACATATCATAATTACTATTTGCTTTTATTCTTCTTTTTGTTTCTTCTACAATTTGTACACAATTAATATATTTTATATTTTGTTTACTTAGTTTCATTAGCAATACATTAATATATTCTAGTATTGATTTTATTTCTTCTTTTGACTTATATATTACTTCTGACATTTGTACTATATCTATTAAATCTCTATTTTGCATACTTAATAATATATTTTCTATGTTTTCGTATATGTCTTTTCTTTCATTTAATTTTATTGCTTTTCCTATGCTCCCCTGAGCTAATTCTATTATTTGAGGACTTATTTGTTCATCAGGTAATTTTGTTTTTATATATTCTTTTAGTTCTTCATCTTTTATTGGTTCAAACTGCATTCTTGTACATCTTGATTTTATTGTACTTAACAAATTCCCTTCATTTGTGCATATTAATATTATAGTTATATATTCTGGTGGTTCTTCTAATGTTTTTAGTAAACAGTTTTGCGCCTCTGTTGTCATTGTATCTGCATTATCAATTATATATACTTTGTTGTTTGATATAATTGGCTTTTCTGCAACTTTTCTTTGCATTTGTCTTATTTGTTCTATTTTGATTTTTCCATCTACTGATTCTATTAATTGAAAATCAGGATTATTATCAGAATCAAATTCTATACAAGATTTACAATCGCAACTATTTTCTTTTTCTTTCAAACATAGAATCTTTTTAGCCAATTCTTTGGCTATAAGTTTTTTTCCAATTCCTTCTGTTCCACAAAATATATAACTGTGTGAAGTTTTGTTTATTTCTATTGCTTTTTTTAATATTTCTTTATTCTTTTTATTTCCTATTATGTTTTCAAACAATTTTTTATTTTACTCCTCCAAATTTTGAAAATGGCCAAAATCTAAACATTACTTTTCCTTCTATTTTTTCTAGTGGTATACATCCAAATGATCTACAGTCTGTACTTCCTGGTCTGTTATCTCCCATAGCAAATACACAATTTTCTGGAACTGTAAAGTTGTTAAAATAACTTACATCTTTTGCCCCTTGAATCATATCTGTAACAACTCCTGTTTTTAGATAATCTTCTTTTAATTTTTCACCATTTATATATACTCCACCATCTTTTATTTCTACATAGTCTCCTGGTAACCCTATTACTCTTTTTATATAACTCTTTTTTCCACTTTCTAAAACATAATATGCAAATTTCTTTAGTACTCCTTGTGGTTCATAATTATATATTGCTACTGGATTACTTAAGTCTACATTTTCTTCTGTTACTTTTGTTACACTTGGTGCTTCAAATGTTATTATATCTCCTCTTTCTGGCATTTTTTTCATTGTTCTACACCATCTATTTAACCATAGTCTTTCATTTTCTTTTAATGTTGGTGTCATTGATGTTTGTTGAACAATTGTTGGGGTTCCTATATAATACCTAACTAATAATGCTAATGCAACTGCTATTATTATGCATATTAGCCATTCTATAATTTCTCTTAAAGTTGATTTCATTTTTTCTTCCTTTCTTAATCTTAAGTTTTAAGCTTTACATATTATATCTTAGTTTAAGCTTTTTTTCAATAATATTTCGAAAGTTTATTGTTCTGAATTGATTTTTTCCTCTTTTGCTTTTGTTGGAACTTTTATTACTACTTCTGTTCCTTTTCCTACTTCACTTTTTATATCTATACTTCCACCATTTCTATCAAGTAAATCTTTTGCTATAGAAAGACCTAATCCTGTTCCTCCCATTTCTCTACTTCGTGCTTTGTCTACTCTATAGAATCTTTCAAAAATTCTATTTAAATCTTCTTCTGGTATTCCAATTCCGTTATCAAAAATTTTAATATATGCATCATTATATACAAATCCTACATATATTTTTATTTCTCCACCTTCTTTAGTATACTTGATACTATTAGTTAAAATATTTAATACTATTCTTTCTATATCATCTTTGTCAGCATATACTAAAGGGACATCTGCAGTAACAAAACATTTAACTTCATGATTCTTCTTTTTAATTTCTATCGCAAGCTTGTCCTGACATTTTTTTACCAGCTCACCTAAATTAAACTGTTCTTTTTTTACTACAGTTCTATTACTGTCATTTCGTGAAAGCGTTAGTAAGTCTGTTACAAGTTTTGCCATTCTTCTGGCTTCTGATGCAATTACATTTAAAAACTTGCTTTGAGTTTCTTTATCATATTCTTCTTCTAATAATGTATCAGCATAGCCCATTATTGATGTGATTGGTGTTTTTAATTCATGCGATACATCTGCAATAAATTCTTTTCTCATATTATCTAGTTTTACATGTTCAGTTATATCTTGAATTACTACTATTACACCAACTGTCCTATCATTTTCTTTTTTGAATGGCGCAAAATATGTATTTACAAACCTATCTTCTATTTGGAATCTTTCTTCAGTGTTTGTCCAATTTTCAAGATAAATAATTTTTTCTAAATTTATATTTAAATGAAGCTTTCCAAATATATCCTCAAATGTAGTGTGTTCTGGTAATATGTTCATTAATTTTTTTGCTGCTGGATTTATCAATATTATTTTTCCATCTCTATCAAATGCTATTATTCCATCTGTCATATGTAAAAACACACTGTTATTAATATCTAAATCATCATTTGTTACACCTGAGCTTTTTATTAATCTTGTTTTAGGAAACATTACTCTTTTCTTTAGATATTTTTTCATTAGTATTTCACTAATTGCCAATATTACTATATCTATTAATATTATTAATATTATAACATTTTGAATTTCCATGATGTATCCTTTCTAAGGTTATTTCCTTACTATTTTTTTAATTTCTTCATATATTTTCTCTTGTACATCTGTTACTGATTTAGAAAAAGCTTTTTCTTCCATTTCGTGCATTAATTGAGGATTTCTTATTATTTTTTCTATTTCGTCTTCTAAATTATTTTGATTTAATTCATTATTTAGTATAATTTTTGCTGCACCTGCATTTTCTAATACCTTCGCATTATATAGTTGATGGTCTTGACTAACATTAGGTAATGGTATTAAAATTGAAGGCTTTCCTAAATTAGAAATTTCTGTTATTGTCATAGCTCCACTTCTTGCTACTATTATGTTTGAAACATTCATTATTTCTTCCATATTATATATGTATGGTAATATTATTGCATTTTCTATATTATTTATATCAATATTTTTACTTTCTAATTCTTTTTTAATTATATCAAATTGTTTTGGACCTGTTGCCCAAATTATTTGATAGTCTTTGTTCATTTTATTTTCTAATATTCCTATTATAGCTTCATTTATTTTTTGAGCCCCTTGACTTCCTCCAAATACTAATACAATTGGTTTATTTCCATTAACTCCTATGTTTGTTAATATTTTTGTTTTTTCTTCTTGTGAATATTCCTTTTTTACTATTTTTACAGGAGTTCCTGTACATACTATATTTTTAGCATTTGGTATTCTTGAACGTGCTTCTTCAAATGATATTAAAACTGTTTCAGCTTTAGGTGCCAACATTTTTACTGCTTTCCCTGGAAACGCATTACTTTCATGTAATATGACAGGTATCTTTTCTTTATTTGCAGCCCATACTACAGGCCCACAAATATATCCTCCTGCTCCAACTATTATATCTGGTTTAAATTCTTTTATTATCTTTTTTGCTTTACCTGTTGCCATTAATGTTGCCCACATTTTTTTTAAATTAGCTATTGATATTTGTTTACTCAATCCATATGCTTCTATAGTTTTTAATCCATATCCTGCTCTCGGTACCAAATCATTTTCTAGTCCTCTCGTTGTCCCTATAAAAATTATTTCTGATTCAGGCTCCTCTTGTTTTATTTTATTTGCTATTGCTAATCCAGGATTTATATGTCCCGCTGTTCCTGCTGCTGCAACTATAACTCTCATTTTTTCCTCCTAATTTTATTTATTACCCGCTCTTGAAATACTTAGCAGTACTCCTACTTCGCAGAGTAATATAAATAACGCCGTTCCACCATAACTAAAGAATGGCAACTGCATTCCTGTAACTGGCATTGATGATGTAACAACAGCTACATTAATAATTACTTGAACTCCTACTAATGATGTAATTCCTATTGCAACTAAACTTCCAAACATATCTGGCGCTTTCATTGCAATTAACACGCCTCTCCAAATAAATACTGCAAATAGTACAAACACAAGTATACATCCTACAAATCCTAATTCTTCTGCTAATACAGAAAATATAAAGTCATTATGTGGTTCTGATAAATATAAATATTTTTGTTTGCTCTCTCCTAATCCTGCTCCAAATAATCCTCCTGAACCTATAGCATATAAACTTTGTATTATTTGCCAACCATCTCCAGTAGCATCTTGCCATGGATCTGTAAATGTTATAAATCTTGTTACTATATATTGGAATTGTTTTTTGAATGCATCACTTGCAGCATATAATACTGTTGCTATGCTTCCAATTCCTCCTACAGCTATTACTCCTGACATTAAAAATTGCCAAAATTTACATCCAGCCATTATCATCATAATGCAACATGTTATTATTATTACCATTGATGTACTTACATGTGGTTCTAGTAATAATAATCCTATTATTGGTGCTAAAAATAAAACATGTTTTACTAAGCCTTTCCAGAACTTTCCTAGTTCATCTCTATCTTTTACAAGTATTCCTCCATAAAATATTATCATTAAAAATTTTACTAATTCTGATGGTTGAAAAGTTATAAATCCTAAACCAATCCATCTTTTTGCACCATGGCTATCAGTACCAATTACTAAAACTAATACTAATAATATTGCAGATAATATCCATGCATGTTTATAAAATTTTTGATAAATTCTATAATCTATTTTTGATACAAAATACATTCCAAATAATCCTGCTACTGCAAAGATTAACTGTCTTATAAAAAAGTAATAACTTTTATCATATTTTTGTAGAGCTGTTGGCGAGCTTGCTGATAATACCATTACTAATCCAAGTGAAAGTAATAGCAAAACAGTTATTACTAAGGTAAAGTCAACTGAATTATTCAAGAACTTAGAAAAACCTGCCATTTTATTTTTTTTCTTAGCCATTTTTGTCTCCTTTTCTTTATATTATCTTTAGTCCTAAAACACAAACCACCAAAGTAATAATACTAAATAGCATTACAACTTGATTTTCTCTCCATCCAGACAATTCCAAATGATGGTGAATTGGTGCCATTTTAAATACTCTTTTTCCTGTCTTTTTAAAATATGTTACTTGTATAATTACAGAAACTGTTTCAATTACTGGAATCAAAGCTATAAGTATTAATATAAGTGGCATTTTTAAATATAATGCTATTCCTGATATTACACCACCTAAAAATAGCGACCCTGTATCTCCCATAAATACTTTAGCAGGATGTATATTAAACATCAAAAATCCTAAAACTGCACCTATTACAATTGCTCCAAATATTACAACCTCTTTTACTCCAAGTGTTGTTGCAATAATTGTTAAACATGTAATTATTATTGTACATACACTTGATGATAAACCATCAATTCCATCTGTTAAATTTACTGCATTTGTTGTTGCAAGTATTACTAATATTGAAAATGGAATATATGCATAAATTGGAATATTTATATATTGCTTTAATATTGGAATATATGTTTCTGTTCCTATATTTAATCCTTTTATTAAATACATTATATAGGCTACTGATATTATCAGTAACCCTAACATTTTTAAACTTGGTTTTAACCCTTTTGTATTTTTTAATACTAATTTCTTAAAATCATCAATAAATCCTATAACACCAAATCCAATTGTTAATCCTAATATTGGTAATAGATTTTTCGCTAATTCTATATCTACATTTCTATAATAAATATATGCAGCAATTGTTACAATTACAATTCCTAGCATTATTATTATTCCACCCATTGTTGGTGTTCCTTGTTTTTTTAAATGACTTTCTGGTCCATCATCTCTTTCAATTTGCCCTACTTTTAATTTTCTTAATATTGGTACTATTATAATTCCTAAAATTACTGTTACTGCAAATGATAACAATAATGTTTTTGTTTGAAATTCCAATTTTATCAACCTTTCCTGTTAACTTTTGTATTATCCTATTATTTCATTTACTATTATTCTTTCATCAAATGGAAATTTTTCTCCATTTATTTCTTGATATGGTTCATGCCCTTTTCCGGCAAGCACTATTATATCTAATTTTGTAGCCATATTTATTGCTTCTTTTATTGCCTCTGTTCTATCTACTACTACTTTATAATTTCCTTTTGTCTTTTTAATTCCTTCTTCTATTTCTTTTACAATTTCTTCTGGATTTTCTGTACGTGGATTATCTGATGTTATAAATGTAAAATCTGCAATTCTTCCTGAAATTTC
>CAKPDZ010000058.1 GCA_934149155.1 uncultured Clostridia bacterium
GACTCACACATACTTTCTGGAACAAAATCATCTTTGTCACCATGTATAAATAATATTGGTGTTTTACTATTTTTTACTTGTTCTAATGCAGAAGCTTTCTTTATATTATAACCAGCCCTTACTTTAGCAACAACTTGGAACATATTTAAAACTGGAAATGAAGGTAATCCAAACCTTGCTTTTGCTTCTGATGCAAAAATATCCCAAACTGAAGTATAACCACTATCTGCTATAATTGCCTTTACATTTGCAGGTAGTTCATCTCCAGATGCCATTAATACAGTTGCAGCCCCCATTGATGAACCATGTAATATAATTTTAGCATTAGAATTTTCTGCTATAATCAAATTAATCCAACATTTTAAATCATCTTTATCAAGCCAGCCCATCCCTACAAATTCGCCATCACTATCCGCACAAGCTCTCATGCTTGGAATTAACACATTGTATCCTTTTTCTGAAAAATGTTCTCCTATTGTTAATACTGATTTAGGCTCTGCTCTATACCCATGCAAAACAATTGCCCAATTTTCACTATTTTCGTCTGTTAGATATTCAGTTCCTCTTAAAGTAACTCCATCATCAGCTTTTATTTCAACTTTTTTATTTACAATATTAGACGCCCAATTTTGAGCAGATTCACTCGCAGACTTTCGATTATCTTCTATCAGTTGCTCATCTTCACTTAATACTTCTATTTTAGACTCCTCTTTTATTTCTCTGTTTCCACCATCACCACTTCTTGCAATGGCATAATTAACAAAATAGTTTCCTATTCCCACTGTTAATAACACTCCTATTAATATAATTGCAACTATTATTATTGCCAATACTTTCTTTATTCTATTCATATTAAATTTCCTCCGCTTTATTTATATCATAAAAGCAGAGGAAATTTAACTAAACTGACTCTTTATTCCAATTGTTTTATATCATCTTTAGATGCTAACTGATTTATTATAGTTACTATTCCACATACTATATTAAGCAAATAGAAGTTAATTCCTCTATTTAATAGAACTGCACTCTTAATCATATTTTGTGGATAGATATTTCTAAATATTTCGATAAATGCTCCTTCTGTAACTCCAACTGCTCCTGGAGATGGTATTCCAGAAACTGTTCCATATAATACTGCTTGCATTGTTACTATTTCTAGTACATTATGATCTGCAAATCCTAATGCTCTATATGTACAATATGTAACACTGTAATATGATATATATTGTACTAATGTTGTAAGTATTGTTCTAAAAATTAATCTTTTATTATTTTTTATATAATCTGCACTGTTTTGATATTTTGCTAGTGTCTCTTCAAGCTTTTTCTTTTTCTCTTCTATATTTCTTATTCTGAATAGTTTTAATACTTTTATTGCAAAATTTATTAATGCTCTTGATAACTTTTTAGAAAATATTCCTACTAGCAATAATGTTAAAGCCGTTAAATTTAACAATATTCCTATTGTAAATAAAATTATTAATGTCTTATTCATATATTGATAATTTATCATTACACTAAACAATGCTAAGCCAATTGTTATAATCTGCATACTTGTCAAATTTATCAATAGTGCTAATGTCGAATTTGCAATAGATATATGATTTTTATGCATATAATAAATCTGCATTGGTTGACCTCCACTTGCAGCTGGTGTAATTGCACTAAAGAAGAATCCTATTAATGCATATTTTATATTATGAGCAAATGTTGATTTTTCGCCTAATGCTTTTAATGTTCTTGATATATTCACTGATTCACATATAACATAAATTGCTACACACATTATTCCCAATAATACAAATTCTATTTTTGCTGATTTTATAATATCAAATACTTCTAATAAATTCTGGTCTTTTAATAATACATATAATGTTAATACTATTAATAATATAAACACAAAAAAATTCATTACTAATTTTGTTTGCTTTTTCATATTTTTCTCCTTCTTTTCATACCATTCTACCACATCTTCCCAAGAAGTACAATATGCCAAAAACATCTTAATAAAATTTTAAACTTTTATTGACTTGAATTTAATATACTTGTATAATATTTTTATACAAATTGAAAGAAAGGTGATACTAATGAGTTTAATAGATAGAATTTTAAATAAAGAAGAAAAGAAAAAAGAAATAAAATTACAACAAGGGGTCAACACTGTACAAACAGTTATAGAAGAAAGTGATTCTCAAAAAGAAGCTTCTGAAAAAGCTGTAACTACAGCTATTGAAGAAATTCAAACACATCCTGAAATGCCAGTAGGAGAATTTATGAAAAGACTTCAAAAAAATACCGACTTAACTGATGCTGATTTAGTGAGAATTATCAAACAATTGCCTGATGTAAAATCAGAAGAAGCCACTGTTGCAGCAGTAAAAGCTACTGATTTATCTTCACCAAAAATAGCAGAAATTATAGAAGATGCCCCTATTAGCCCTAATGTTGCTCAAAAAATTGCTGAACAAATTCCTGATGAAGATATTCAAAAAAAACAACAAGAAAAAATTGATAAAGAATTAGAAGAACAAAAAATTCAAAAAGCTTTAGCAGAAGAAAAAAGAATTGTTGATACATTATCTAGTTTTTATGCACATTGTGAAAATATGGAAGACAACTATTTGGTTTCAGAAGTTCAACAATTAGGAATTACTCCTGAAACTCTTACTCCAAATATCAAAGATAAGCTTCTAGGTCTAATATCAAGACGAACTGCTTTAGATTGCATGAAATTTGGTGGACCTAAAATAGCAACACTCTCTAAGATTATGTCACTTAATAATGATTTGATAGATGACATGTTCGCTGAAAATTTACCACAATTAGCTAAAGAAGAATATGAAATTCTAAAAACTGATTTTGATAGACGAGAAAAAAAATATCACAAATATGATGAAAACCAAGAAAAATTTGTACAAGAACAATTATTAAGTTACATTGCTAAAAGATCTGCACAAACTTTTGACCAAGTAGGTGACTTTAGTCTTCCAAAAAGTAAACGTTTTTCTAATTTATCTGCAGAAGATAGAAAATTTTTCATAGATAGAGTCAATGACTTCTTACCTGGTTCACTTGATGAAACTAGCAAAGATATTCTTATAAAACAACTAAATGGTGAAAATTTAAAATTTCAAACTCTAAACAGCAAATTAGGAAAAATGGATGGAAAAACCAAAAGCATTGCTATGCAAAAAATATCTGCTGTTATCGACTCAACTTTAGATAATTCAAAATCTCCAGCTGAAGAAAAAATTGATGAAGATTTAGACTATATAAAATCAACTATAAAACAACTTCCTATATCTCAACAATTAGTCGTAACTAAAGCTATTCGTAATGCATTAAATAATCAAAAATCTCTTAAACTAAAATTTAAAAACGATGATTCAATACATTCTGTTCCAACAGATTCTGATGAACAAGATCAAGATATAGAATTGTAAATTTAGAGCACCGCATTACCGGTGCTCTATGTTTTTTAATAAAAATTATATACTCAACTATATATTTTTATTTCTTATACAATTTTTTTTAAATTCTTCATTTAAAATGTCCATTTCTATTGAATCATAATATTTTCCATTTACAAATTTACACTTTCTTCTCCTTCCATATTCCTTAAATCCACATTTTTTATAACATTTTAAAGCTCTTTCATTAAATTCCATTAAATCTAACTTTATATTTTTCAAATTCAAATATTTAAAACCATATTCTAATATTAACTGTACAGCTTCTGTTCCATATCCTTTGCTTCTAAAATCTTTATTTCCTATAAATATTCCAAGTGTAGCACATCTATTAATGTGATCAATACTCTCTAATGAAACTGTTCCTATCATTTCATTATCTTCTATTGTTACAATTACAAAACTCGCTTCTGGAGAACTATTTTTCTCTAAATAGTTTTTTTCCCCATCTAATGTTGTGAGTATTCCACTTCTTCCTAAATAATCTGTCGTTTCAAAATCATTTAACCATTCTGAAAATTTTTCTACATCTTCACTATTTCTTGGAGATAAGTATATTCTATCTCCTACTATTTTTTTAAAATATTTCATATATTATCACTTCTTTCTATAAAATATCACTCTTGTTATTTTTGTAAATTATATACATATCCTACTTTTTTATATTCTTTATTTCCTCTTACACATGAAGATTCGCCACAATAACTACCATCCATCTTTTCATAAAAATTTCTAGCTTTATAATTATCTTTAAAACACCATATTATCATCTTTTTTAAGTTTTTATTCTTAAATTCATTCATTACATATTTTACAAGTTTACTACCAATTCCTTTTCTTTTTTCTTCAGTCTTTACATATAAAGCACATAATTCACAGTCAACCTCTGGATATTCTTTTATATATTTATTTACTTCGCAGTATTTACAAAACCCTACAATTTTATTATTTTGTTCTGCTACTATAAACCCATTTTCTTTATAGTTTTTTAACATTTTCTGATATTTTTCATCTATACTTAAATTTTCTAGGTAATCGTCTTCAACAATTCCTTTATAAGCTGTTTGCCACCCATTAACTACTATTTCTGCTACATCTCTTAAGTCTTCAACTTTTACTTTTCTAATTACTAAATTATCCATTTTGTTCCCCTTTCTATACCAAAAAGCCTCACAAAGAAATCTTGTGCTTAAGACTCCTTTGTAAGACTTATAAAATCTATACATCGTGTAAATAACCTCTTATTCTGGTTATCCTATATCGCTCGAAATACTTTTTCTTAGATATACTCTTAAATATGTCCTTAATTTTAGCATAATAATAGTGATTTGTCAATTTTTTTAATCTAATTAGTCTATTTGTTCCAAATCAATTAGCTTGTTTTTTCTAAAAGTCAACTTTAACAAACATGGTGATTTTATATTTAATATTGTATTTTCATTATAGATAAGTTTAACATTTTCATTTACAGTACACCAATTTAATAAAAAGAACTTTATTGAACCTCCATGACTAATTACTGCAATTCTTTGTCCTTCATATTCTTTGAGTATTTTATAAAAAAATTCATTCATCCTTTCTCTAGTTTGTTCTGCACTTTCTCCATCTGATGTCCTAAATGTTCTATTTAATAATTGCTCTTGTGAAGGATCTCTTGTACTTTTGTCTTTCATAAACTCTCCTAGTTCTTTTAAATTTCCTAGTTTTCTCTCATTTAGGTTATCATCTAAATTGATTGGTAAGTTATTTGCATTTGCAATATATTTTGCAGTTGCTTTTGCTCTAGTATAACTGCTTGACCATATAATATCTAAATTTTTCAGTTCTTCATTTCCGCTTAACTTTTTTGCTTGTTCTTCTCCTTCTACTGATAATATTTCTTTCTCATTAATTATTTGTGAATCTTCACTTGTATTCCTAATACCATTCTCATCAATAGTTTCAGCATGTCTAATCAAATATATTATTGTATCTTTCATTTATTTAGGTCTCCTTCTTTATAGTTTTACATATAAATTATGATTAAATATTCATTCTCTCAATCATTATTTATATGAAAAAACTGACATCTTTTATAATGTCAGTCTTTTGGGCTATTATTATTGATTTTTACCACAACAGTTTTTGTACTTTTTGCCGCTTCCACATGGGCATGGGTCGTTACGACCAACTTTAGGGCCTTCATTAACAACAGTTTTGTTAACTTCAGACTTAATTTGTTCACCATTATCTAAGCTATTGATAGCTTGTAGAGCTGCACCAGTAATTTTAGCTGCTTCTTCTCTCTTAACATCTTCTTGTTTACGTAAGTTCATAAGAATTTTTACAACATCATGTTTAATATCAAGAACCATTTCTTCGAACATGTCCATACCTTCAATTCTGTATTTAACAACAGGATCTTGTTGTCCATAAGCACGAAGACCAATACCATCTTTTAATTCATCCATAGCATCTATGTGGTCCATCCATTTTTGATCAACAACTTTAAGCATAACAACTCTTTCAAGTTCTCTTAAGTCATCATTTCCAATTTCTTGTTCTTTTTCATCATATTTAGCTAAAGCAAGCTCTTGAAGTTTTTCTATTATAGCATTTGAATCTTTTGAGTTTTCTTTAATAAAGTCAACCATTTCAATTCCAAATGTATTTCTAATATCTGTGTCAAGTGCTTCTACACTAACTTCTTCTTCACTAGCAAAGTATGTTAATACAACTTCTTCTGCAAGTGATTTTATCATTGTTAATATATTGTCTTTTAAGTTTTCTCCATCTAGAACTTCTCTTCTTTGTTTGTAGATTATTTCTCTTTGTGCATTCATTACATCATCATATTTTAATACATTCTTTCTAGTACTAAAGTTTCTACCTTCAACTTTTCTTTGAGCTGATTCAACTGCATTACTAATCATTTTGTTTTCAATTGGAACATTCTCGTCCATTCCTATTTTGTTGTAGACTTTTGTAATCATGTCTCCACCAAAGATTTTCATCAAGTCATCATCAAGTCCTATATAGAATTTTGATTCTCCTGGGTCACCTTGACGTCCACTACGTCCACGTAACTGGTTGTCAATTCTTCTTGATTCATGTCTTTCTGTACCAATTATTTTTAGACCTCCTGCTGCTATAACTTTTTCTTTTTCTTCTTTGATTTCTTCATCATATTTCTTTTCTAGTTTTTTAAATTCTTCTCTTGCTCTTAAGATGTCTTGTTCGTCTGTTTCATAATATGTGTTTGATTCTTCTATCAAGTTTTCTGGTACTTTGTTTTTCTTCATTTCTTGTTTTGCCAAGAATTCACTATTTCCACCTAACATAATATCAGTACCACGTCCTGCCATGTTTGTAGCAATTGTTACTGCTCCAAATTTTCCGGCTTGTGCTATAATTTCAGCTTCTTTTTCATGGAATTTAGCATTTAATACTTCATGCTTAATTCCTTCTTTTTTAAGAATTCTACTTAATTTTTCAGATTTCTCTATTGATACTGTACCAACTAGGACTGGTTGTCCTTTTTCATGGCTTTCTTTTATACTTTGTACTATTGCATTGAATTTTGCATTTTCGTTTTTGTATATTACGTCATTTTGGTCATCTCTTATCATTGGCTTATTTGTTGGAATTGCAACAACGTCTAAATTGTAGATTTCCTCAAATTCTGCCTCTTCTGTCATTGCAGTACCTGTCATACCTGATAATTTGTCATACATTCTGAAGTAGTTTTGGAATGTAATTGTTGCTAATGTTTTTGATTCATCTGCAATTTTTACTCCTTCTTTTGCTTCTATTGCTTGATGTAATCCATTGTTGTATCTTCTTCCATACATGATACGTCCTGTAAATTCGTCAACTATTAGTACTTCTCCATCTTTTACGATATAGTCTATATCTTTTTTCATTACTCCATGTGCACGTAATGCTTGATTTACATGGTGTACTAATGTTGAGTTTTCTATATCATTGAAGTTTTCTAGTCTGAATGTTTCTTCTGCTTTCTTAATACCTTTTTGTGTTAATGATGCTGATTTTGCTTTTAAGTCTACAATGTAATCATATTTTTCATTGTCTTCTGCTTGTGCTTCATCTTTAACATCTTCTTCTACTATTACTTTTGGTGTTAATCTTTTTACAAAGTCATTTGCTTTTTTGTATAAATCTGAAGATTGATTTGCTCTACCTGATATGATAAGTGGTGTTCTTGCTTCATCAATTAAAATACTATCGATCTCGTCTACAATTGCATAGCTTAATCCTCTTTGTACTAATTGATTTTGGTAAATTACCATGTTATCTCTTAAGTAATCAAATCCAAATTCATTGTTTGTTCCATATGTGATGTCACATGCATATGCTTCTTGTTTTTGTTTTGGTTCCATTCCTGCAATTACTAGTCCTACTGATAGTCCTAAGAATTTATATAATTTTCCCATCCATTCACTATCTCTTTTTGCTAGATAGTCATTTACAGTTATTACATGTACACCTTCTCCTGTTAGTGCATTTAAGTATACTGGAAGTGTTGCTACAAGTGTTTTTCCTTCACCTGTTTTCATTTCCGCAATTCTTCCTTGGTGTAGTATAATTCCACCTATTAATTGCACGTCAAAGTGTCTCTTTCCTAATACTCTTTTTGATGCTTCTCTTACTACTGCAAATGCTTCTGGTAATATATCGTCTAATGTTTTTCCTTCTTCTAATTGTTTTTTTAATTCGTTTGTTTTATTTTTTAATTGTTCGTCTGTTAATTTTGATATTTCTTCTTCTAGTCCATTTATTTGTTCTACTATTGGCATTACTCTTTTTACTTCTTTTTCACTATAGCTTTTAAATAT
>CAKPDZ010000059.1 GCA_934149155.1 uncultured Clostridia bacterium
ATTATGAGAGCACGTGCAGATGAAAAATTCATGTCAATAGATGATATGAAAATTCGTGCAAAAATTGGAGATTCAGTAACAGAATTGTTAAAACAATTTGGTTGCCTAGAAGGAATGAGTCAAAGTAATCAACTAAGTTTATTTGGTTAATTGCACATTTGGGACCGGTTCTGTTTTGTTCACTGCGCATTTGGGACCGGTTCTGTTTTGCTCACAAGAATGGTACTTTTTTGTATACAAGGAGGAATTTATGTTAGAGAATAATTTTCAAATAGGAGATATTTTATCTATAAGAAATATCATAATATATTTAATAATAATTAATTTGATTGGCTTTTATATGATGTGGTCTGATAAAAGAAAGGCTAAATGGGGCAAATGGAGAATACCTGAACAGACTCTTTTTATAGTTACTGCATTAGGTGGTGGAATCGGTACAATTGCTGGAATGTATACTTTTCATCACAAAACTAAGAAACCAAAATTTACAATAGGATTGCCTGTAATTTTAATATTAGAAATTATTTTAGTTATATATTTGAAATTTTTTTAGTTACATAATAGAGAAAATAATAAGCAAACAATTGTAAGGTTAAAAATTATCAACATTCAAATGTGAATAACCTGTGAAAAAAATATGACTATTATGAGTTATTCACAGAGTTATCCACATTATCCACAACCTGTGGATAAAAAAGTTTGTAGAAAAAAGGTAAACTGTGTTGAATACATAATGTAAGAAAATAAAAAACTGAATACCCATTCAAAAAATAAAAAAACTTGCATAAATAATAAGAAAATTATATAATAGCTATGTAAAAAAGGGACAAAACCAAAAGAAATAGGTGAAAAATATGAATAAAACCAAAAGAAAAATATTTGAAACATCAATGAAGTTATTTGCAGAAAAGGGATATGATGCAACAAGTATAGAAGAAATAACTGCTACAGTAGGAGTAGCAAAAGGAACTCTATATTATCACTTTTCTAGTAAGGAAGAAATATTTAATTTTTTAATTGAAGAAGGAATTAAATTACTACAAAATAGTGTTGATATAAAAACTGCAAAACACAGTAATTATATAGATAAAATTAAGGCAATAGTATTAATTCAAATAAAAATTGTTGCTAAATATGAAGATATAATAACAATAATTCTTAGTCAATTCTGGGGGAATGAAACGCGAAATAAAAAATGCCAAGATCATGTATATGATTACATTGGGCAAATAGAACAAATTGTAAAAGAGGGAATTGAAAAAGGAGAAATTAAACAAGGTGATGCTAGAGCAATAGCCTCAGAAATTTATGCATTAATATGTTCAACTTTAGTTTATAAAAAACGTGAGAATGAAAATATGGATGTAATGAAATTATATCATGAATATGAAAATACAGTAATTAATGGATTAAGAATAAAGTAATAATGAAAGGGGTAGCCAAATGGAAACCAAATCAAAAAATATGAAATATACAGATTTAAAAGATATGTTAAAACAAACAGGTGAAGCTTATGGAGATAGGCCTGCTTATATTTTTAAAACAGAAGAAAAAGGAAAATTTAGAACAATAACACATAGAGAATTTAGAGAAGAAATAAATGCACTTGGAACAGTTTTAATTAATATGGGACTAAAAGATAAGAGAATTGCTATTATTTCAGAAAATAGATATGAATGGGAACTTTCATATTTAGCTATTGCATCAGGTGTAGGAGTTGTAGTACCATTAGATAAATCTTTACCAGATAATGAACTTGAAAGCCTAATACTACGTTCACAAGTAGAAGCTATTATATATTCTTCAAAATATGACACAATAATGGGAACTTTAAGAGATAAAAAGAATACAAATTTAAAATATTTTATATCAATGGATTTAGAAGAAAATACACAAGGTATCTATTCAGAAAAAACATTAATAGAAAAAGGAAAAAAACTATTAAACGAAGGTGATTCAACATATTTGAATGCAGAAATTGATGCAGATAAAATGGGAATAATGTTATTCACATCTGGAACAACAGCAATGTCAAAAGCAGTAATGTTATCACATAAAAACTTAGTAACAAATGTAATGGATATAACTCAAAGATTTGATTTAACAGAAGAAGATAGATTTTTATCATTCTTACCATTACATCATGTATTTGAATGTACAGTAGGATTTTTATATCCAATATCTATTGGTGGTTCAATAGCATTCTGTGAAGGTGTAAAACATATGGCAGACAATATTAAAGAATTTGGCATAACGGCAATGATATCAGTTCCTGCAGTGTTTGATATAATTTACAGAAAAGTAATGAAAGCAATAGAAAAAAAAGGAAAGTTACAAAACTTAGAAAAAGGAAAGAAAATTTCTAATTTATTATTAAAAGTAAAAATAGATTTAAGAAAACAATTATTCAAAGAAGTACATGAAAGCTTAGGTCCAAAACTAAGATTAGTTGTAACAGGAGGAGCAGCACTTGATCCTGAAACAGAAAAGGGATTTAATGATTTAGGTTTTGATGTTGAACAAGGATATGGATTAACAGAAACAGCACCAGTAATAGCTGCAGAAACACCAAAATGTAGAAGATTAGGATCAATAGGAAAGAAATTTCCAAGTGTAGAAGTAAAAATTGACAATCCAGATGAAGAAGGCATAGGAGAGTTATTAGCAAAAGGCTCATCAATTATGTTAGGATATTACGAAAATGAAGAAGCAACAAAAGATGCATTAGATGCAGATGGCTGGTTCCATACAGGAGATTTAGCTAGAATAGACAAAGATGGATTCATATACATATCAGGAAGAAAGAAAAGTGTAATTGTATTAAATAATGGTAAAAATGTATTCCCAGAAGAAATAGAAACATTATTAAACAAAGTAGAAGGAATAAAAGAATCATTTGTTTATGAGAAAAAAGAAGATGATGGAGATGTAAAAGTTTGTGTAAAAATTGTTTATGATAAACAATTAATTAAAGAACTTTATAATATCGAAGGTGAAGAAAAAATTAAAGAATTTTTATGGGATAAGGTAAAAGATGTTAACAGATTAATGCCAAAATATAAATATGTTAGAGAAATGATTATTTCAGAAGAGGAATTAATCAAAACAACAACTTTAAAAATTAAGAGACATGAAGAGATGAAGAAAATTTTCGGTCAATAGGGAGGTTCCCTTTTGACCGTTTTTTGAACATTTAGGACCGGTTCTTAAATGTTCAATTTTATGTTAAGAGGTACATTTAAGAACCGGTTCCAAATGTACCTCCTTTATATTACAAAAATGTTACAAATGTAACAAAAATGTAATATAAAAACACTTCCAAAAGTCTTGAGCTTTTGCGGAAGCTGGTGTATAATAAAAAAGAATTTAAATATTTGACTACATAGGAAAAGGAGGAATTTGCATGTCTAGGAAATCGGGCATAGTAAATGTGAGAATGGTTATCACTGAAGAAAAAATATTATCCAATATAGATAAAGTACAAAAATTAATAAATCCAAAAAGTAAAAAGCAAATAGTTCAATTAGAAGATGATACTTATTTTAAAGATTTAATTGAATCTATAAAAGCTTATTTAATAGAATATCCAAAGAAGAAAAACTTTCCAGTTAGTGTATATAAAGCAGCATATGGTTTAGTGGAATATGCTACTACACAATTTGAAGAAAATACTAAAAAAGTTGAAGAATTAATTCGACAAAGAGAAGAAAATATAGCTTTAGCAGGGACACTGAAAGAACTTGTAGAGGCAGTGGAATCGAGAGACCCAAAATGGAAAGAAAAAGTTGAAGGAAATAAAGAACTATTTTCAGAAGATGTTATAGATACATTAAAATTAGTTGGAAAAGATAAAAGCAGAAGAAGTCAAAACTATAAAGATGCTATTAAATTACTAAATGCAAGAGTTAATAATTTGGAAACTAATTTACATATTGAAATTGATTTAGAAAGAACAGAAGATAGATCAAAAGCATTAAGCTATATAGGAATTGAGGTTGCTGATGCATTAAAAGATATTCCAAGACCAGCAGATTTAATTATAGAAGAAACTGAAGAGGAAGAAATACAAGAGATAGAAGAAGTTCAAGCTCCAAAAACTCAAAAAGTTCAAAAAGCTCAAGAAATTGAGAAAGTTGAGAAAGTAGCTAAAGCAACTAAGGCTGGTAGAAAGAAGAAAGCTAATGTAGAATTAGTTGAAGAAGTAACTGTTGAAGCAAATGAAGAAAATGCAGAAATAGAAAAAGTTGCTAATATTAAAAAAGCTAAGACAACTAAAGCTAAAGGAAAAGCTTCTAATAAACAAATAATTGAAGAAGAAGTAGTTAAAGAAAAGAAAGTTTCTCAAGTAGTTGCTATAGAAGAAAATGACGAAGAAGAACAAGAAATACAAGATATGCAAGAATATCAAGAATCAGTTGTATTTGAGAAAAAACCTTCTTTATGGCAAAGAATTAAAAATAGCAAATTGGGAAGAGCAATATCTTATGTATGTAGAATTAGAATTAGGATTGAGTTACCAGATGCTTTACCAGAAGGCAGAGGAGAATAATAATTGAAAGATAATTAGCTTAAAATATAGGTTTAGAATTTAGCTATAACCTATATTTTAGGCTATTATCATGGAATTCCATAAATTTTAAAGAAATTATCGAAAAAACCTTGACAAAATTCGGAAATCATATTAAAATATGTAATGTGCTCACAAATGAGCTACAAGATGGTGGATGTAGCGTAGTTGGTTAACGCGCCAGTTTGTGGCACTGGAGACCGTGGGTTCGAGTCCCATCTTCCACCCCATAAGTTTATATTGGGCTGTAGCCAAGCGGTAAGGCACCAGACTTTGACTCTGGCATGCGCTAGTTCGAATCTAGCCAGCCCAACCAGTAATATAAAGACTTTCAAGAAATTGAGAGTCTTATATTTTTGCTAAAAATAGACTTACTTGTAAAAATTGTCTATTGCAAAAATTACCCAAATTTGATAATATATAATAACAAGAAAGAGAGGTGCATTAATGCCAAGGGTAATAGTAGTAGGTGGAGGACCAGCAGGAATGATGGCTGCAATAACAGCGGCAGAAAATGGAAATGATGTAACAATAATAGAAAAAATGCCATCATTTGGAAGAAAGTTATTAATTACAGGAAAAGGAAGATGTAATATAACAAGTTCATTATATATGAGTGAATTTATAAAAAACACACCAGGAAATGGTAGATTTTTATACAGTGCATTTCAAAATTATACAAACAAGGACATAATAGAATTTCTAAAAAGACAGGGACTAGAAGTAAAAGAAGAAAGAGGAAACAGAGTGTTTCCAGTAACAGATAAATCAATAGATGTGTTAAATTGTTTCAAAAAAAGAATAAATGAATTAAAAATAAAATATAAACTTGACACAAGAGTTGAAAAAATATTAATAAAAAATAACAAAGTATTAGGCGTTAGGACAAATAAAGAAATAATTCAAACAGATAAAATAATATTAGCAACAGGGGGGAAAAGCTATCCATTAACAGGTTCAACAGGAGATGGATACAAAATTGCAAAAGATTTAGGTCATGTAATAACACCAATAAAACCGTCATTAGTTCCATTAGAAGTTTATGAAAAAGAAGAATGCAAAAGATTACAAGGATTAAGTTTAAGAAATATAGGAATAAAAATAATTGACTCAGAACGAAAAAAATTGATATATGAAGACTTTGGAGAAATGGTATTTACACATTTTGGAATATCAGGACCAATAATTTTAAGTGCATCAGCACATTTGGCAAGATATAAAGATATAGATTACTTATTAAAAAAGAGATATGTGAATTTAAGTATAGACTTAAAACCTGCACTTACAGAGGAACAACTAGATGATAGAATTTTGAGAGATTTCAAAGAATTTAAAAATAAGCAGTTTAAGCATAGTTTAGATAAATTACTACCTCAGAAGCTAATTCCTTTAATAATAGAATTATCAGGAATAGATGAAAACAAACGTGTAAATGAGATTACTAAGACAGAAAGAAGACGATTAGGTCAATTATTAAAATGTTTTACAATTACTATAAAAGCATTTAGACCAGTGGAGGAAGCAATTATTACGTCAGGAGGAATTAATGTACGTGAAATTAATCCTAAAACTATGGAATCTAAACTAATAAAAGGATTGTACTTTGCTGGAGAAATTATAGATGTAGATGCATATACAGGGGGATTTAATTTACAAATTGCTTATTCTACAGGGTATACTGCTGGAATTAGTGTGGCAGAAGAATAAAGGAGAAAGATGGAAGAATTTATAACAATTTTAAATGACGAAACTGCAGAGATAGTTGAAAAAAAGTCTAAATTTATAGCAAATCTTATACATGTAGAAAGTATAGAAGACGCAGAAAATAAAATAAAAGAAATAAAAAAGAAGTATCACGATGCAAGACATAATTGTGTAGCATATAGAGTTTCAGAAGGTGGACAAATAGTAGAAAAATCAAGTGATGATGGTGAGCCTTCTGGAACTGCTGGTGGTCCGATGTTAAATATTTTACAAAAAAATAATTTGTGTAATTTAGTTGTAATTGTAACGAGATATTTCGGCGGAATATTGCTTGGAACAGGTGGACTAGTAAGAGCATATTCAGAGGTAACCCAACATGCAATAGAAAGAAGTACTAAAATAATGAAAGTACAAGGAGTAGAGATAGAAGTTGGATTAGATTATTCAAATTTGGAGATTTTTAAATATTATTGTAAAAATAATGATATAAATATAAAAGACACAAATTATTATGAAAATATTGTTCTAAAAATCGAAATGGAAAAAAATAGAAAAAATATTTTTTTGAGGGATATTGAAACAAAAAAACTTAATGTGCAGTATTTACAAGTGATTGAAGAAAAATATATAAATAAAACTGTAGAAAAAAATAAATAAAATGGAAAAAAGTTCCAAAAAACTCTTGCAAAATTTTTTCTTAAGTATTATAATCGAAACTGTAAAAAATTTACAGTAGAAAAAATTTAGGAGGAACGAGCCATGAGAGAAAAAATTACAGTTTTAATAGCAGATGATAATCAAGAGTTTAGTATGACATTGGCTACATATTTAAAAAATCAAGATGATATGATGATTGTAGGAAGAGCAAAAGATGGAAATGAGGCATTAGATATGATATCAGAATTAATGCCTGACGTGGTATTACTTGATGTTATAATGCCACATTTAGATGGAATAGGAGTATTAGAAAAGCTAAATATGATAAAAATGCCTAAAAAACCTATTTTTGTAATGTTATCAGCAGTAGGACAAGATAAAATTACAAGAAGAGCAGTCGAATTAGGTGCAGAGTATTATGTTGTAAAACCATTTGATATTGAATTACTAATTACTAGAATTAGAGAATTAAAGAATTATAAACCAGAACAAAACAATAATTTTATTTCAAGGGAGACAACCGTGCCAAAACAACAATATATTGAAATTTCAGGAGATTCAGCTAAAAAAGAAGATAATTTGGAAGCATTAGTTACAAATGTTATCCATGAAGTTGGTGTGCCTGCCCATATTAAGGGGTATCAATATTTGCGTGAGGCTATTATTATGGTTGTAAATGATATTGATGTCATTAATCAAATTACTAAAAGTTTATATCCAAAAATCGCAGATAAATTTACCACAACACCATCACGTGTAGAACGTGCAATACGCCATGCGATAGAAGTTGCATGGGGAAGAGGACA
>CAKPDZ010000060.1 GCA_934149155.1 uncultured Clostridia bacterium
GTAAAAAATAGTAAAACACCAATATTATTTATACATGGTGACAAAGATGATTTTGTTCCAGAAAGTATGTGTGAGTCTTTGTATGATTTTGCTAATTGCATAAAAGATAAATTAATTATTAGTGGTGCAGGACATACAGATTCTAAATATAAAGAACCAGATACTTATTATAATAAGATTTTTGAATTTATTGATAAAGTAGAAAACTAGAGGTAAAAAACTTCTAGTTTTTTATGCTATCTATTGACAAAACGTTATTTTCATATTATAATGTTAACCGTAGTTAACATCTGCTATAAGTTGTCAAAAAGTCCAAATATTTCGATGTGACAATTTATTGCAGAAAAAGGAGAAAGATATGATATCAAAAGCATTAGAAGAATATTTAAAAACAATGTATGTACTTCAAAAGCAAAATGGAAACATAAGAGTAACAGATATTGCTAATAAAATGAATTGTTCAAAACCAAGTGTAAACAAAGCATTAAACAATTTAAAAGAAGAAAAATTAGTAAAATATGAAACTTATGGAACAATAGAATTAACAGAAGACGGAGAAAGTCTTGCACAAAAAATATTAGAAGCATATGATATTGTTTATTTATTTTTAAAAGATGTACTAAATTTAGATGAAGAATCAGCTAAAAAGGAAGCAGAAAAAATAAAACTTACAATAACAGATGAAACCATAAATAAATTAGCAAAATATGTGCATAATGTTTTAGGATTTAGAGAATTAAATTGTAATTATGATATAAATCAAGAAAAATGTAGATGTTGTGTAAAAAGAACATCCAAAACAAGAAAGGAATAGTAAGATGAGTGACAAATTATTAGAAATAAAAGATTTACATGTTAATGCAGGAGAAAAAGAAATTTTAAAAGGATTAAACTTAAATATAAAAAAAGGTGAAGTTCATGTAATAATGGGACCAAATGGTGCTGGAAAATCAACACTTGCAAATGTTATTTTAAATAATCCACAATACACAAAAATAAGTGGTTCAGTAGAATTTGAAGGAGAAAATATAAATGATTTAAGTACAGATCAAATTGCTAAAAAAGGGATTTTTATGTCATTCCAATTACCAGAAGAAATACCAGGGATTTCGACAATGAATTTCTTAAAATATGCAAAAAATAAACTAACAGAAAAACCTGTTAAAATCTTTGAATTTAAAGATACTGTAAAAAAATATTCAGAAGAATTAAGTATGAATCCAAAATTAATTGAAAGAAACTTAAATGTTGGATTCTCTGGTGGAGAGAAAAAGAAAAATGAAATTTTACAAATGCTTGTATTAAATCCAAAACTTGCAATATTAGATGAAACAGATTCAGGACTTGATGTTGATGCTATAAAAATAGTTTCTAAAGGTATCGAAATGTTTAAAAATGATGAAAATGGAGTATTAATTATTACTCATAATACAAGAATATTAAATCATTTAAAAGTTGATTATGTACATGTTTTAGTAAATGGACAAATTGTAAAAACTTCAACAGCTGAATTAGCTGAAGAGATTGAAGAAACAGGATATGCACAATATAAAAAATAAAGGAAGGAAAAACTAATGGCTAAAACTCAAATAGATGAAATAAATAGAAATATATATGACATAAAAAATCAAGATGACTATGAATTCAAAATGCAAAAAGGTCTAAGTAGAGAAATAGTAGAAGAAATATCAAAAAGAAAAAATGAACCAGACTGGATGTTAGAAATAAGACTAAAAGCATTAGAAATGTACAAAAAATTAGAACTTCCAACATGGGGACCAGATTTATCAGAACTAAAAATGGATGAAATTGCAACATATGTAAAACCTAAAACAAATTTAAATAATTCGTGGGAAGATGTGCCAGAAGAAATAAAAGACACATTTGATAAATTAGGAATACCAGAAGCAGAAAAAACATCATTAGCAGGAGTTGGAGCTCAATATGATTCAGAAGTAGTATATCATAGCATGAAGGAAGACTTAATAAAACAAGGAGTAATCTATACAGATATGGAATCAGCTGTAAGAGATTATCCAGAAATAGTAAAAGAACATTTTATGAAATGTGTTCCAATAAGTGATCATAAATTTGTTGCATTACATGCAGCAGTATGGTCAGGAGGTTCATTTGTATATGTGCCAAAGGGAGTAAAATTAGATATTCCTTTACAATCATATTTCAGATTAAATTCACCAGAATCAGGACAATTTGAACACACATTAATAATAGTAGATGAAGGTGCAAGTTTACATTTTATAGAAGGATGTTCTGCTCCTAAATATAATAAAGTAAATTTACATGCAGGATGTGTTGAATTATATGTAAAAGATGATGCATATTTAAGATATTCAACAATAGAAAACTGGTCAAAAAATATGATGAACCTAAATACTAAAAAAGCAATTGTAGGAAAAAATGCACAAATAGATTGGGTAACAGGTTCATTTGGATCAAAAGTATCTATGTTATATCCAATGAGCATATTAAATGGAGAAAATGCAAAAACTGAATATACAGGAATAACATTTGCTGGTGGAGGACAAAACCTTGATACTGGATTTAAAGTAATCCATAATGCACCAAATACATCATCTGTAGTAAATTCAAAATCAATTTCCAAAGATGGTGGAGCATGTACTTATAGAGCATTAGTAAGAATAAATGAAAATGCTAAAAATTCAAAATGTAGTGTAAGTTGTGAATCACTTATGTTAGATGATATTTCAAAATCTGATACAATACCAGTAAATGATATTAGAACAGATGAAGTAGAATTTTCACATGAGGCAAAAATCGGAAAAATTAGTGATAAAGCAATATTCTATTTAATGTCAAGAGGACTATCAGAAGAAGATGCAAAGGCAATGATTGTAAGAGGATTTGCATATCCAATTTCAAAAGAATTACCAGTAGAATATGCAGTAGAAATGAATAATTTAATAAATCTAGAGTTAGAGGGGGCAATTGGATAATGGAAAAATTAAAAGTAAATGATACACCAGTTAGAACAGCAAGAAACTTCAAAATAAATAATATAGAAGTCGAACTTGATTTGCCAGAAAAAATTGCTGAATTTAAAAATGTAGAAATCATTAATGATAAAAGTATTATTGATAAAAGTATTATTGATAGTGAAGTTTCAAATACATCACTAATTTATGGTACAGGAAAAATTTTAGAAAAACTAAATTATGAAACTGCAAATAGCAAAATAAGAATACAAACAAGCAACAGAAAAGAAGATATTAGAATAAGATATAACTTTGATGATAATAATTTAAACTTAATAAATCAAATAGAAATAATTGCAAATGGCGATACAAATGTAATTATTGAATATAAATCTCAAACATCTCAAAATTGTTTGCACAACGGAATTATCAGAACAATTGCAAATGAAAATGCAAAACTTAATGTAACAATTGTAAATCTATTAAATGAAAATTCTGATAATTTTGAATCAATAGAAAATAGATTAGAAAAAAATTCGAAAGTAAAATATACAATTATTGATATTGGTGGAAAAACTAGTGTTTCTAATTATTATTCAAATGTAATTGGAGAAAATGCAGACAATGATTTGAAATCAATCTATTTAGGAATTGGTGAGCAAAGGAAAGACATCAATTATATTGCGGAATTAAGAGGAACAAAAACTAATATAGATATTGATGTTCAAGGTGCTTTAAAAGATTCGGCTAAGAAGAATTTTAAAGGAACTATTGATTTCAAAAAAGGTTCTAAAAAAGCAAAAGGAAATGAAAATGAGTATTGTATGCTTTTATCTGATAAGGCTAAATCTATTGCATTACCAATGCTTTTGTGTACAGAAGAAGATGTAGAAGGCAATCATTCTACTGCTTCTGGCAAAGTTGATGAAAAACAGTTATTTTATATTATGACTAGAGGAATTAGTTACAAAGAAGCGGTTAAATTGATTGTTAAGTCTAAGTTTAATAAGATTATTGAAAGAGTTTATGATGAAGAGTTGAAAGATGAAATTTTAAGTGAGATTGATAAGAGGTTAGATTAATAGAAAGGATTTCTAAATGAAAGTAGAAGAGATAAAAAAAGATTTTCCATTATTAGAAAATCGTAATATAGCATATTTAGATAGTGGGGCAACAACTCAAAAGCCAATACAAGTAATAAAAGCAGTAGAAGAGTTTTATGAAAAGAACAATGCAAACCCACATAGAGGAGCATATACATTAAGTATAGAAGCGACAGAAGTATATGAGAATACAAGAACAAAAATTGCAGAATTTATAAATGCAAAACATAGAGAAGAAATAATATTTTCAAAAAATGCAACAGAAAGTTTAAATTTAATTGCATATTCATATGGAATGGACAACCTAAAAAAAGATGATGAAGTAGTAATTTCTATAATGGAACATCATTCAAATTTAGTGCCATGGCAAAAAATGACAAAAGCAACAGGAAGTAAATTAAATTATATGTACATTAATGAAAATTTTGAACTTTCAGATGAAGAAATTGAAAGTAAAATTACAGATAAAACAAAAATAGTTGGAATTACTCATATTTCAAATGTTTTAGGAACAATAAATAATGTAAAGAAAATTATAAAATATGCACATAAAAAAGGTGCTGTTGTAGTTGTAGATGCATCACAAAGTATTCCACATATGAAAATAGATGTACAAGATTTAGATGCAGACTTCTTAGTATTTTCGGGACATAAAATGTTAGCTCCTTTAGGAATTGGTGTATTATATGGAAAAAGAGAAATTTTAAATAATATGACACCATTTTTAATGGGTGGAGACATGATAGAATATGTTTATGAGCAAGACACAACATTTGCACCATTACCAAATAAATTTGAAGCAGGAACACAAAATGTAGAAGGTGTTATAGGATTAGGTGCAGCAATTGATTATATTCAAAAAATTGGATATGATAAAATACAAGAACTTGAAAATGATGTAGTATCATATGCAAGACAGGAGTTATCAAAATTAGATTATTTAACATTATATTTAACTCCAAATACAGAAAATCATTCTGGTGTAATTTCATTTAACATAAAAGGAGTACATCCACATGATGTTGCTAGTATCTTGGATTCAGAAAATGTTTGTGTACGTTCAGGAAATCATTGTGCACAACCACTTATGAGATTTTTGGGTATTGATTCAACATGTAGAGCAAGTTTCTATTTTTATAATACAAAAGAGGATGTAGATAGACTTGTTCATGCTTTGAATAAGGCGTATGATATGTTTAAGAAATTTATAAAATAGCGAAAAAAAGTTCGATAAAATATTGACAATTACTACCAGTGATGATATAATTCGTATAGTGTGTTTGAATAAAGGAGTACCGAATTCTGGCATAAGTGCATAGATTGGTGAGCAACTATGCTATATGCTTGCTAATCTATGCATTTATGCTAATTATGGCTTAAATGTAAATTACAAAAGAAGGAGGTGTCTCTACTATGGAGTTAATAGAGCATCTATTAATGAAATTAGTTTCTTTTGGAGGAATAGGTTTTTTGATACATATTTGTTCTAGAAACAAGTACATATTCAAATATAGTTCTGAAAAAAGAAAAATTGAGATTTATCCAAACGAGGACAAATCTCATAACAAAACAACACTTAGATAAGGAGGTTTAACCTCTTTATCTTTTTATAAATATATATTAACACATCAAAAAAAATATGTCAAGAAAGAAAGGTAAAAAGATGGAAGATTTAACAGATGTATATAATGACTTAATAATGGAACACAGCATGAATTCATATAACAAGAAAAAGCTAGAAAAAGCAGACTATTCAGACATAGGACACAACCCAAACTGTGGAGACGAAATAACACTAGAATTAAAATTAAATGGAAATAAAATAGAAGATATGGCATTTACAGGACATGGATGTGCAATATCACAAGCTTCAACATCAATAATGATAGACACATTAAGAGGCAAAACAATAGAAGAAGCAAAAGAGATTATAAAAACATTTATAGAAATGATAAAAAGAGAAACAACAGATGATGAACAATTAAAAAAATTAGAAGATGCTATAGCATTTAAAAATGTATCAAATATGCCAGCAAGAGTAAAATGCGCACTTTTAGCATGGCATACAATAGAAGATATGTTAAATAAAAATGACAACACGGGTAAAGGAAATATAGATTGTTGCCATTAGTAAAAGTGTAACAAAATTAGGTGAGAAAGGTACTGTGCGACTTGACATAAAGTGATGGCGATGATATAATATCACCGTAACATTAAATTTTTTCAAAAAGAAGGAGGATTTACAGATGTTAGATGTACGGTGCTACAAAGTAACGAATGGTGTATTCGATGGGAACGTTGAAGAAAGATGGGTACAGATGTTTATTGACGAGAATTATGAAGATGAATATGATGCAGATGCAGATTTCTGTTTTCTCGACATGAAAACAATATGTGGAATGCCGATATTTAAAACAAAGGCAGATATAGATGTCGATAAATTGAAGAAAGAATTAAAAAATATCAGTGAAAAGTATGTACCTCAATTCATACTCTTAACAGAGTATGAACAGTTCAAGCAAATAATTAAAGCCTCAACATATAATCAGATATCAAGTGTTGAGGTCGCAGTTACCCAAGAAAGGACGATCATGCATTATGCAGTAATTAACTTTGAATTACAGCAAAATGCATTGTTGGTAGCAGTGTAAAACTCTTTTGCCCACCTAATCAATAAATGATGATTTGGTGGGTGTATTTTTATATTATTTATTCTTCTAATAAAAATGAAAGGAAAAAATATGGAAAATAAAAAAGTATTATTAGGAATGAGTGGAGGCGTGGACAGTAGTGTATCAGCCTTATTATTAAAGAAAAGTGGATATGAACCAATAGGAATAACATTAGAACTATTTACAGGAAGTAGTTGTTGTAATATAAACACATATATAGATGCCAAAAATGTATGCAATTCAATAGGAATACCACACTTCACAGACAATTGCAAAGAACTATTTAAAAAGCATGTTATACAAGATTTTATAGATTGTTATTCAAATTGCAAAACACCTAATCCATGTATAGAATGTAATAAATATATGAAATTTGGATATATGTGGGAAAAAGCTAAAGAATTAGGATGTGAATATATAGCAACAGGACATTATGCCAAAACAGAATATAGTGAAAAATATGGAAGATGGGTACTAAAAAAATCAAATGCAGGGAAAAAAGATCAAAG
>CAKPDZ010000061.1 GCA_934149155.1 uncultured Clostridia bacterium
TTCTGGTGCTATGAAAGGTTTTTTCTTACTTGATCTTGACATATGATTTTCCTCCTATTCTACTTTCTTCTCTTTACGATAAATTTATTTGTTTTCTTTTTAGAATCTCTTGTCTTGTATCCTAATGCTGGTTTACCCCAAGGTGTCATTGGTCCTGAATGTCCAACTGGAGCTTTACCTTCACCACCACCATGAGGGTGATCTACTGGGTTCATTACAGATCCTCTAACAGTTGGTCTTACACCTAAGTGTCTTGTTTTACCAGCTTTACCTAATTTAACGTTTTCATGATCTGCATTTCCTACAACTCCGATTGTTGCTCTACATTTAGCTAATATTAATCTCATTTCTCCAGAAGGTAATCTTACATGAGCATATTTTCCTTCTTTAGCCATTAATTGTGCGCTTTGTCCAGCAACTCTTACTAATTTTGCACCTTGACCTGGGTTTAATTCGATGTTGTGAATTAATGTACCAACTGGGATGTTTGCGATTGGTAAGCAGTTTCCTGCTTTGATATCAACGTTTTCTCCAGATACTACTTTATCTCCATCTGTTAATCCTTGTGGTGCTATGATGTAACTTAATGTTCCATCTTCATATTTTACTAATGCTATGTTAGCACTTCTGTTTGGATCATATTCGATTCCAACAACTGTTGCTTCCATATTATCTTTTAATCTCTTAAAATCTATTTTTCTATATTTTTGTCTGTTTCCTCCACCTTGATGTCTAACTGTTATTCTACCATATGAGTTTCTTCCTGCATTTTTCTTTTTCTTTTCTAATAAAGATTTCTCAGGAGTAGACTTTGTTACTTCTGAATAATCAGAAACAGTCATATTTCTTCTTGATGGTGTATATGCTTTGAAATGTTTCATTCCCATTTTTAATTCTCTCCTTTAATTATTTATTTTCCGAGTTATTTCTCGATATTGTTTAAGCACTAAGCTCCCATAAATTCATCGATTGAATCTTTGTATTTTTTAGAAACTTTAACTGCTTTTCCACCTTTTCCAAGATATGTTTTGTCAGCTGGGTTTATATCTATTGTTACAATAGCTTTTTTCCAATCTGGTGTTTTTCCTTCTACATATCTAACTCTTTTTGTTTTTCCTTTAACAATCATTGTATTAACATTTAATACTTTTACTTCAAAAAGTTTTTCTACAGCTCTTGCTATATCAACTTTTGTTGCTTTTTTGTTAACTTCGAAAGTGTATTTTCCTGCTTGCATTTCATCATTACTTTTTTCAGTTATTACTGGTCTTATTATTACTTCTTCTGGTAACATTAAGCATACACCTCCTCTAATTTTTTAACAGTATCTAGTGGTAAAACTAATTTACTGCAATTTAATAAATCAAATACATTTATCATATTTAATTGAATAGCTTTTACACCTTCAATATTTCTACTTGATAAGTAAACATTCTCATTTTTATCTGTTAAGATAATTAGTGTTTTTCCTGTTACTTTTAAATCTGTTAAAGCTTGTGCCATAACTTTTGTTTTTGGTTCTTTAACTTCTAATTTGTCAACAACTGTTAATTCATTATCTAATACTTTTGCACTTAATAATGATTTGATTGCAAGTTGTTTTTCTTTTTTATTAACTCTATATTTATATGAACGTGGTTTTGGTCCTAAAGCAATACCACCTTTAATCCATTGTGGAGCACGTATACTACCTTGTCTAGCTCTACCTGTTCCTTTTTGTCTCCATGGTTTTCTTCCACCACCACGAACTTCTGCTCTTGTTTTTGTACTTTGTGTACCTTGTCTTTGATTAGCTAAGTAGTTTACTAATACACTGTGAACGATATTTTCATTTGGCTCAATACCAAATACAGCTTCACTTAATTCTACATCACTAACTTTTTTACCTTGCATGTTATATACATCTACTTTTGGCATTTCGTATTTCCTCCTTTTCTATAACCTTAAGCTTTTATAGCTGATTTTATTTTTAAGATAGCTCCTTTTGGTCCTGGAACACTACCTTTTACTAATATTACATTTTTATCTAAATCTACTCTTACAACATCTAAATTTTGTATTGTAACTGTAACTCTTCCCATATGTCCTGGAAGTTTTTTACCTTTAAATACTCTTCCTGGTGTTGATGTTGATCCCATTGAACCTGGTCTTCTGTGATACATTGATCCATGTCCCATTGGTCCTCTGTGTTGACCATGTCTTTTAATTACACCTTGGAATCCTTTTCCTTTTGATGTTCCTTGTACATCTATTTTATCACCTTCAGCAAATACATCTGCTTTTAATTCGTCTCCAGCTTTGATTCCTTCTATTGAATCTAATCTGAATTCTCTCAAATGTTTTTTGGCTGTAACATTTGCTTTTGCAAAATGTCCTTTTTCTGGTTTGTTTAATTTGTTTTCTTTAACTTCTCCAAATCCTAATTGTACTGCTTCATATCCATCATTTTCTAATGTTTTTACTTGAGCAACTACACATGGACCTGCTTCTAATACTGTTACTGGAATAACTGTTCCGTTTTCATCAAATATTTGAGTCATTCCTAATTTTTTTCCTATTAATGCTTTTTTCATCTTTCTTTCTCCTCCTATTGGCTGACCTGCTAATTCTAAACAGCGTCTCGCGTTGTTAAACTTCGTCAGCATGGTTATCGATTTTTATTTTATTTATATTTGAAACTAGTTTTTGATTTCGATGTCAACACCTGCTGGTAGTTCTAGTTTCATTAAACTATCCATTGTTTTTTGTGTTGGGTAAAGAATATCTATAACTCTTTTATGTGTTCTCATTTCGAATTGTTCTCTTGAATCTTTGTGTTTGTGTGGAGAACGTAAGATTGTTACGATTTCTTTTTGTGTTGGTAATGGAATAGGACCTGATACTTTTGCTCCTGTTTTTTTAGCAGTATCTACTATTTTCTCAGCAGACTGATCTAAAACTACATGATCATAAGCTTTTAATCTTATTCTAATTTTTTCACTTGATACAACTGAATTTGCCATTGTAATTTTTCCCTCCTCTTAATATTTTTTATTTAAAATTACGCGTTGGCAAGTTATAACACATCCTGGTGTTTTGTGATAACCCATTATAAAATCCCAAAAATCGCATGATTATTCTGGGATAAGTGTTCTATTTTATATAAACTTACCGCCTGGTCTAGCCAAGACATACTCCACTGAAGTTCCCTCCACTGTAATAGTGTAGCCACATTCAGCTTCAACGCTACAATTCATGCTTAATTATTATATAATTTTTTTCCTTATATGTCAATACTTTTAGCAAATTTTTCCGATTTTAAAAAATGTAAGCTTATTCGCTTACATTTTTATCTTCTAATTTTTCTATTTTATTTATTGTAAATATAACTGAAATTATGTATACAATAGTAAATAATACTGGTGTAAATCTTCCCATTGGAAATCTTATAATTGCCATTATACTTAATAATACTAATTCAGATATTATTGGTATCATTATTGTTCTTGTTATTGTATTTACTATTCCTTTTTTGTAATATCTAATTGTTATATATATTAATACTAATATTGCTGATATAACAAATGGAATTATATATTTTTTATACATATCTTTTATTCTTGTTTCAGGTACTGTTTTTATAGTTGTATTTTCTGATGTTTGTGAAAATTCATAATTTTCTTTTATTTTACTAATTATTGTATCTTTTTGTTCATCAGATATGTTTTTTGCTCTAATATTTACTAAATCTTGATATATTTCAATAACTTCTATCATATTTTCTTTGCCTAAAACTTCATTTGCAATATCTTTTATTTTATCTCTATCAACTTCTTGCTCGACATATATATCAATACTTTGTGTTTGACTATATTTTAATTCTTTATTAAAACCTTTTGTAGCTATTACTATTATTCCAATTATAATTATTACTATTGCTATTATTGCAATAATGCAAAGTTTTTTATTTTTGTTTATTAATTGTTTCATTTACTGCCTCCTATTTGCTTTCTTTAAGATTTAATAATGTTTTTGTTATTGTTACAGTATAGATTGTTGTTAATATCAATCCCCAAAACATTATCATTCCAAAACTACTTAAATTTGTCCAACCTGATAAACAGAAAACAATAGTTATTATCATTATTGGTATTAATTTTATAAACATTTTTTGATATGCAGTATATACAGATTGTTTTACATTGTTTCCATTCTTAATCTCATTTAATATTTTTTGGTTTAAACTCAAATATAGTCCTATTATAATTAGTACTGCTCCAATTCCATCTATTGATATAATTACATTTGTATATCTAATTAGAAGTGAATATATTGCAAGAAATCCTATAAATGCAATACTTGATAATAATCCATTCATTTTATATTTTAGAGTAATAACAAATAATATTACTAATAGTATTACTCCTACTATTAATACAAAGCATAATATTTGATTTGTTGTTATATCTGAATATACATATCTATTATTTTCTACTTCGTATTCTACTGGATATTTTCCAGAATCAACTAGCATTGCAAGTTCTGCTGCTTTTGATATATTATTATTAACTGATGTTGTATTGGATGTTTCTCCACCTATTTTTATTTTTAGTTTATCTTTTTCTATTTTTTGAATGTCATATTCTGTTCCAGCTATTTTTAGTACTGTTATTTTTTTAGTTTCTTCTGTTGAATTATCTTCTGTTGATTCGTTCTCATCACTTTTTTGACTATCTTCTATTTTATCAATTTCATCAGCTAAAAATTCATAATCTTTTGATAATTCTTCTATTTTAGCTTGTCCTTCTTCTGTAAGTTTTACCTCTAAATACACTTGATATTTTCCATCTGTTCCTGTTGTATTATAAGTGTATTGTGCACTTTTTATCATAGAATCATTTATTAATTCTGTTTCTGTGTCTTTTTCTGTTATTTCTACTGAACTTTCTGCTGTTAAATAATATGCATATAAATCTGTATTATCATTTTCAGGTAATTCAACTATTATTGTTCCATTTTCTTTATTTAAAGATATTACATAATCTTGTGCTTTTAGATTTTTTAATCTTTTTTCTATTGTATTTTTTACTGTTTCATAATTTTCTTCAGTTAGTATTGATGCATCTTGGTCTTTTTTTGAGTTTCCATCACTATCTTTTGATGTACTATCTACTACTTTTAGTTCTATTACTCTTCTTGCTCCAATTTCCTTACTTAATTGATATTCTTTAACTTTGTTTTCTATTCTATTTTGTGTTTGCATATATATACCTGCAAATGCTATTAATGATATTAAAATTATTGCTAGTATAATTGTTATTGTTTTTACTTTTTTCATTTTCTACTTCCTTCCTCTTTTATAAAAGTTTTGTTCCATTTATTACTAATTCAAACCATATATTTAAGTATTTAGCAGCATATTTACTCATCATAGTTCTATCCATAAATATTTGAAAATAGTCTAAAACTGGACATATTTGTGTATCTATTGTTAAATTTAATATTACTTTTCTTTCTTTTTCTTCTATATCTATTTCTGCATCTGTTACTGCATAGTTTACTCTATCATGTATATCAAATGTTGACATATTAGTTTTTATTACTCTATCTCTATGCACATCAGATTTATCTGCTAATATTAATGCTGCAGATATGTCACTTACTGCTGTACCTGTTTTTTCATCATGATTTCCTATTGCCATTACAATTTCAGTTCTATCTTCTGCTGGCATTCCCATTTCTTTTAAAATGTTATATGCTAATATAGCACCACTGTGTGCATGATCTACCCTGTTGACACAATTTCCTATATCATGCAAATATCCAGCTATTTTGCCTAATTCTACTGTTTTTTCATCAAATCCTAATTTTGTTAATATCTCTCCTGTTCTTTTTGATACTATACCTATATGTCTATTTGAATGCTCTGTATATCCTAATGCTTTTAATTGTTTTTGCGAAGCATTTACAAATGCTTGAACTTCTTCATTTTCCATAACATCTTCTAATGTAATCATTTTTGCCTCCTTGCCTTTATAGATTTTACATTAATTTTTGGAAAATATCAACTGTTTTTTCATATTTTTTCCATTATTTATTTACACCTATTATTCCACCAAACATTCCACATATCATTCCTGAAACTATTATTATTACTGATTGAATTGTGAATGTGAAGTTTTGGTTTATAATACTTGATATAATATATATACTTATCAAATATATTCCACCTATTATTGCACCATTTAGCAATCCATTTTTCTTTAATTTTAAGTTTCCTATTGAACTTCCTATAAATATACTTATTGCTGTAATTACTATTATACATGGATTTATTATTTTTTCACTTATATTTGTATATGTTAATACAAGTGATAATATTATTAAAAATACTAATGTACTAATAATTGATATTATTACTCCTTTTATTATATTTATTGAATTTTTTGAAATCTTCTCTTCCATAATTTAATTTTTCCTTTCTCTTTTTATTATTATATGGAAAAGAAAAAGATAATAGAACTTTTTATTGTCTATTATCTTCTTTTTTATATATTTTGTAATGATTCTAATCCTCCATATAAACTATATACATTTGTATATCCCATTTGTCTCATTCTTATATATGTGTTTCTACTTCTTGTACCATATTCACAATATATTACTATTAATTGATTCTTTTTTGGTATTTCATTTTGTACTCTTCTTGTTATTTCATATTCTGGTATATTTATTGCTCCTTGTAAATGCCCTTCATTATATTCTTGTTTACTTCTTACATCTATTAGTATTGCTCCTTGCTTTATTTTATCTTGCAATTCTTCTATATTTATATCTCCGTTTTGCATACCTCTACAATGTGTTTTTCTGCAGAACATTTTTATCCCCCTTAAATATTATATTCATTTTGTGACTTTTTGTGACTTCTATTGTTTTATTTATTTGCATTTGATATCATATTTTTATAAAGGGGGATTTTTTATGAAAAACTGTTTAAAAC
>CAKPDZ010000062.1 GCA_934149155.1 uncultured Clostridia bacterium
TTATTTTTACTTATTCTTATACTACTATGGTATAAAACTTCTATATTTTCTAACATTTATATCCTCCTTGATTTTTTGTAATAATTTCATCTTTCCTCATTTTATCAATTATTTTTGCATAGACTCTATCTCGTACCCATATTTCAGATGATGACTCCAATATTTTATTAATTGGTATCCACTTTACCCCACTATTTTCATCTTCTTTTATATGTATTTGTTCATTCTCATCGGCTTCTAATAAATATGTAACATTAAGATGAACATGAGAACCAACATACTTTCCTCTTTTTTCATGACCATTTACATTAATCAACTCTAGTGAATAAATATCTTTAGAAATTGGAATAACATTTTTTATTTCAGTTTCTTCTTTTGCTTCTTTCATAGCAACATATAAAATGCCCATATTCGTTTTGTCTAGTTAATTTTTATTTTAACACCTAAAACTCCATATTCTTTCTCTTTTTCTGGCGAATAATACTGATACATAGATTTTGTCTTTCTTTTTATTTCTTCTTCATCTAGGTATACCTTTCTAAATAAGTATTCAAAAGTATCTTCTTTGTATAAATCGATAACATCAACTAATAATTTTTCTTGTAAATCTGGCAATTTTAAAAATTCTATTTGATCTCCAATTTTTATTTGTTGTCTTTTTTCATCATATAATCTAAATTCTATTGTTTTTGTTCCATTCTTTATTCTTTCAAATGGACTTTCATTTAATTTCATTTTATGTAACATCTGTTTCTTTCCTTTCTTTGTTTATTAAAATTTTCAAATTTAATCTCAGTTATGACTTTACTATTTTCTTAACTAAATTTTTCATCTACATTTTAGTTCCATTCAGTATCACTCAACTTTATAAAATCAGGACTATATTGCTTTCTAAATATTCTAATTGAATATTCTTATATTTACCTTTCACAAAAATTTCTCCTTTTAATTATTAAATCTTAATAAATATCCATCTGGATCTTGAACTAAAAACTCTTTATCCAAAGAAATTTCATCATTAACTCTGTATTCATGAACTTCTAAATCCAGAAAAAACTTGATATCTTTTTCTTTTAATTTATTATACATTTTTTCAACATCTGAAATTGTCATGCTTATATTGATGCCTCGACCATATGGATATTCCAGCTTTCCAGTATTCCAATTATTATTATCTTCTTCTATCATTATCTGATTTTCTTCTAATTGTAAAAAGCAAAATTTATCTTCTTTTCTTTCATATTTTACCTGAAATCCTAAATCTATGTAAAATTTTTTGCTTATATCTATATTTGATACACTTAATTCAGGAATTAAACTATTAAATTCTATATTTTCTCTAATAATTTCATGCTCAAAAAATCTTTCTTGAAATTCTGTTAATGCATCAATCTCTTTATTTGAATATTCTCTACTATCTGGTACAACTATTAATTTATCATCATTATCATTTTTGTTTAAATATTCTCTTGAATTCATATTTTTTCTCCTACTAATTACCTTTATAGCACAAAAACAGATAATTATCAACTAATTATCTGTTTTATTTATGTGTTTATATATTAAGAATAACGAACTACTAATTATGACTCCCAGTATAATAGATATAGTTAGTGAATCTATATTAATCTCTTGCAGCCAGCCCCCTGCGAATTTTTGATCAATAAAATCAGTCATTAATTTAATAAGTATAAAAATCATTATCATAAATACTGTAGTTATTAAGCTAACATTCCTTATAGACTTTAATGCTCTAAATTTTTCTAGTACAATTAAAACAATTGTAAGTATAACAGTTACAATCGATATAATTATTCTAAAATAAATATTTGTAAGTAAATTATATATCTTAAAAATCGTTAAGTAAGTATTTTCTGAATCCTCCATTAGGCCATCTTGTAATCCACTTTCTATTCTAGTAATTTGTTTAATCGTATTTTTCCTCATATTTTGTAATTTTTCTTCTGATGTTTCCTTAGGCATATAATCTTTTATTAATATATCCACTTCATTTTCTATATCCATTTCTATTTTTTCATTACCAATAACATTTTCTACTACTGTCTCTATAAATTTAGCTGTAATCTTCTTGGTAGTTTTGCTATTTCTAATATTATCTTCTATTTTTCCTAGTTCATTTATATCTACATCATAAACAATTTCGTCAAGTAAATATCCTGATACTTTTTTAGAAAGAATTTCTTGCGAAAAAGTATCTATAACTATATGTTTAATTACAAAACTCATACTCATCACTATAAAACATAAAAGTAACAATATTTTCAATACTATTTTTATATATTTCATAATCTATTTCCTCCACTGCTTATTTTAGTACATTTTCAGCTAATTCATTTAATTTTTCAATATTTTCTTCTTTTAAAGTTGATTTTATAGTTACAACAGGTTCAACTATTTCAATATTTTTCATTGTAGAAACAATCTCTTTCATACATCTTGCAGCATTAGGAGCCCAAGTTCCATTTTCTATAATTGCAACCTTTTTGTTTTGATAATTTTTTTCTTTTAAATTTAATAATAAATCTCTCATTGGAGTAAATATTCCCATATCATATGTTGCTGATGCAAAAACTATTTTTCCATATCTAAATGAATCTTCAACCGCTTCTGCCCAGTCTTCTCTTGATAAATCGGCTAGTACAACTTTTGCTGCACCTTTTTCTTCTAAAATTTCTTTTAATTTTTCACATACTTTTAATGTATTTCCATGTATTGAAGCACATGCTATGTAAACTCCTTCACTTTCAGTTTCGTATTTACTCCATATATCATATTTATTAATATAATGTGCCAAATTTTCTCTTAAAATTGGACCATGTAATGGGCAAATAGTTTTTATTTCTAATTGACTTGCTTTTTTTAATACAGATTGTACCTGCATACCATATTTTCCAACTATATTAAAATAATATCTTCTAGCTTCACAATCCCAATCTTCATCTATATCTAAAGTACCAAATTTTCCAAAGCCATCAGCTGAAAATAATATTTTTTCTTTTTCTTCATATTCCATCATTACTTCTGGCCAGTGTACCATAGGAGCTATTATAAAGTGTAATTTATGTTTTCCTAGTTCTAAAGTATCTCCTTCTTTTACTTCAACTTTTCTTTCTTCTAAATCCTCAATATTAAAGAATTGCGGTAAAAATGCAAATGTTTTATTATTGCCTACTAATTTTATATTAGGATATTTTTCTATTACTGTTCCTATGTTGTATGCATGATCTGGCTCTAAATGTGAAATTATTAAATAATCAGGTTCTCTACCATTTAAGGCATTCTCTAAGTTTTCTAGCCATTCATCTGTTTTTCTTCTATCGATTGTTTCCATTATGGCAATTTTTTCATCCATTATTACATATGAATTATATGAGATTCCATTTGGAACTTTATATTGATTTTCAAATAAATCAATGTCTTTGTCATCAGCTCCAATATATATTATATCATTTGAAATTTTTACATCTTTCATTTTATTTACTTCCTTTCTTATACATAAAACATTCTTTATCGTGTGAATATATAACTCCTATTGCTTGCAAATATGAATAAATAATTGTACTTCCTACAAACTTCATTCCTCTTTTTTTCAAATCTTTTGACAAACTATCTGACAACTCATTTGTAGTCTGATCAATTTCATAAATAATTTTATCATTTGTAAAAGTTCTTAAATAATTATAAAATGTTCCATATTCATTTTGAATTTTCTTAAAAATTTTACTATTATTTATAATTGCATTTATTTTTAACTTATTTCTTATAATCTTTTCATTTCGTAATAATTCTTCTATCTTTCCTTCTTTATAATTGCAAATTTTATCTATATCAAAATTATCAAATGCTTTTCTAAAATCGTCCCTTTTATTTAATACACATTCCCAAGATAGACCTGCTTGAAAAGATTCTAAAATTAGCATCTCATATAAATATTTTTCATCATAATTAGGCTTGCACCATTCATTATCGTGATATTCCACATATTTAGGATTATTTAAATTACACCATTTACATCTTATCATAATGCTGTTCCTTTCTTTGGAATAAAAAATTTACTCATATCATTTTTTTCCAACTTTAATAGTTCAACTTTATTTTTTATTCCTCCACCATAACCAGTTAAACTTCCATTTATTCCTACTACTCTATGACAAGGAATTATAATGCATATTGGATTCCAACCAACAGCTCCACCTACTGCTTGGGATGACATTCTTTTTATTCCTCGTTTTTCAGCTATTGTTTTTGATATGTCATTATATGTTAATGTTTGTCCATATTCTATAGAATTCATTATATCTATTACATCTTGTCTAAATGGTGTTAGATTTACTATTTTATATTTGGGTATAAAGTTAGGATTTTCTCCACTAAAATAAATATCTAGCCATTTACTTGTTTCTTTAAAAATTTCTAAATCTTTTTCTTCACAATCTACTATGTGTTTAGATGAATCTCTTGAACCTTCAAACCATAAACCTGTTAGAGATTCTCCATTACTATTCATTATCATATTCGAAAAGTTGTCTGGTGTTTTGTATGTATATTTATATGTCATAATGTTTGACTCTCACTTTCTGCTTTCATATTTATTACATTTTAAAATTTGAATAAATTTAATCCTATTTCTTCATCAAAATATCTATCTACTTTTCCATCTATAATATCTATTACCATCTCACAAGTAGCACTTACTACTGCTTTATTTAAATGGCCTCCAAATACTTCTCCTTTATCATTCCCTGCACTCATATGAATGTGTGTGTAAAATTCACCATTCATTGTATTTATTGTTCCTATTAATGAAACAATTTCAAAATTGCCTTTAAATTCATTTGAATAATACTTCTTTTCATCAACTTTATATACACCAACAGTAAACTCATTTGTTGCTCCTAATGCATTAATACTGGCTAACTTTATATTTTCTTTTAGTGATATTTCTTTTATTTTCTCAAGTATTTCTTCTCCTTTATCAATTCTTGCAATTATTTTATTTTCAAATTTTCTATATTCCATTTTATATACCTCCTTATTTATATAAATATTTATATCACAAAAGCAGATAATTATCAACTAATTACCTGCTTTTGATTATTTCACTTTAACACCTATTAAATATAATAAATCAATTGATTGTATTTGACTAATTATAGCACCTTTTATGTCATCTATTGTAATTGCTATTCCTTCTATTGTACTATTTGATAAATCTACATTCCTTAAACTAGTTTTAAAAAATTGTGCCTGGGTTAAGTCGGTATTTTCGAAATATATATTTTTTACTGTTGTTTCTTGAAAATAGCTATTTCTCAAATTAGAATCTTTAAATAGTACATTTTCTATACTAGCTATTGCTAAATTTATATAACTTGCATTTGTTTCTATAAATGTTACATTATATAATCTATTTTCTGCCATATCACATCCTGACAACTTGCAATTATTAAATTCACATCTAATAAATGTATTTTCAATAAATTTAGTATTTGAAAAATCACAATTTTCAAATACTACATCTCTAAATGTTGCATTTTCTATTTCGCTATTCTGCATTCTTATATTGCTAAATTTACAATGTTCTATGTCTTCGTCTCTATCTATATTTTTTAAATCTATTTTTTCTGATTCATCAAATTTAACTTTTTGTGGTTTTAATATATTCATCTCTATTCTCCATTTGTTTTTTATCTATAAAATCAATTTTTTCTGCAACATCTTCTCTTACAGCATTTAATCCAAGGCAAGCACAAATAACAACCATTCCTAATATTATATGGACTTTTCCCTTGTTATATCCCTTTTTCTCTATATATTCTTTTAAATCTATTAGTCCACCATCATATATTTTATCAGTACTACCATCTTTATAATATATTGTAAATTCCATATTATTAAATGCTAAAAAATATTGAATTTTCTTTATTTGATCAAAATCTTTTACTTCTTTATATTGCTCACTTTTTTCAAATATTTTTTTTACACTTTCTCTATTCTTGTTATTTACATATAATATGTCTCTACTCATTCCTTTTATTATAAAATATAAATTAAATATTAAAAAGAATATTCCTAGTGTAATAACAATCATAGAAATTGATTCTATTCTTACTAATTTTTTTCTCTCCATAAATTCTCCTCTTAAAAAGAAA
>CAKPDZ010000063.1 GCA_934149155.1 uncultured Clostridia bacterium
ACAGATTTGGTAGGAATTATGATGAGTTCAGTATCAACTATAATTAATGTAATTAGTTATGTATTAATTGCATTTGTAGGAATTTCTTTAGTAGTTTCATCAATAATGATAGGAATAATAACATATATATCAGTACTTGAAAGAACCAAAGAGATTGGTATTTTACGTAGTATAGGAGCCTCTAAGAAAGACGTTTCTAGAGTATTTAATGCAGAAACATTACTTGTTGGTTTAGTTGCTGGTTTAATCGGTATAGGTGTAACTTTATTGTTAGATATACCAATTAATATTGTGATTGAACATTTAGTTAATATTTCTGGTATTGCTAAACTTCCTTGGGTTGGTGGAATTATTTTAGTTGCTATTAGTGTTGGATTGACTATGCTTGCAGGTTTAATACCAGCTAAGTTTGCTGCTAAACGTGATCCAGTTGAAGCTTTAAGAACTGAATAAGTGCGCATTATGGACCGGTTCTGTTTTGCGCAAAGTCAGTTCCATTATATGCTACTTTTTTAATAAAATAAAAAAACTTTTTCACTTAGAGCCAATTAGACTTTAAGAATTCACGATAAAAGTTGTTGCAATTGCAACAACTTTTTATTTATTTAGAGATATAATATGGCTATCAAAAATAAAGGGAGGAAAACAAAAGTGAAAATCATAAAAAGAGATGGAAAAACAGTTGACTATAATTCAGAAAAAATCGAAATAGCAATAAAAAAAGCCAATAAAGAAGTAAGAAAAAAAGAAAGAGCAACAGATGAAGATATACACACAGTTATAACATATATAGAAAGTTTAGATAAAAAAAGAATGCTAGTTGAAGACATTCAAGATATAATAGAACAAAAATTAATGGAACTTGAAAAATATCAATTAGCCAAAAAATATATTACATATAGATATACAAGAGAACTTGTTAGAAAAGCAAATACAACAGATCAATCAATAAAAGAATTAATTGAAGGAGAAAGTGAATATTGGAATAATGAAAACTCTAATAAAAATGCAAAAGTTGTAACAACACAAAGAGATTATTTGGCTGGAATAACAAGCACAGATATAACAAGAAGATTTTTACTTCCAGAAGATATTGTAAAAGCACATGATGAAGGAATAATACATTTTCATGATGCAGACTATTTTGCACAAAATGCTTTGCACAATTGTGAACTTATAAATCTAGATGATATGTTACAAAATGGAACAATTATAAATGGAGTAATGATAGAAAAACCACATAGATTTATTACAGCAGCAACAATAGCAACACAAATAATACTTGCAGTAACATCATCAAGTTATGGTGGAGCAACAGTCTCACTTTCACATTTAGCACCTTTTGTAAGAGATAGTTATAATAAATATTATCAGAAATATAAAGCAAGAAATCTAAAAGAGGCAGACTGTAAAAAATTTGCTGAGCAAGATACAAGAAAAGAAGTAGAAGATGGAGTTCAAACATTTAATTATCAAGTAAATTCAATGACAAATACAAATGGACAAGCACCATTTTTATCAGTATGCATGTATTTAGGAGAAACAGAAGAATATAAAGACGAATTAGCAATGATAATTGAAGAATTTTTGAAACAAAGAATACAAGGATTCAAAAATGAAAAAGGAATTTATATAACACCAGCATTTCCAAAACTTTTATATGTTCTTGAAGAAGACAATATAAACAAAGACAGCAAATATTGGTATTTAACAGAACTTTCAGCAAAATGTACAGCAAAGAGAATGGTACCAGATTACATATCAGAAAAAGTAATGAAAGAATTAAAAATAAATGAAAAAGGTGAGGGAGATTGTTATCCATGTATGGGATGTAGATCATTCCTTACACCAGACAGAATGATGAGCATTGGAAATATATCAAAAGCTAAGAACTATGTTGAAGGTAAAGGAAAATATTATGGAAGATTTAATCAAGGTGTTGTTACAATAAATTTACCAGATGTTGCACTTTCTTCAAAACAAGATATGGATAAATTCTGGAAGATATTTGATGAAAGATTGGAACTATGCCACAGAGCATTACAATTAAGACATGAAAGATTAAGTAAAGTAACAAGTGATGTTGCACCAGTTTTATGGCAACATGGTGCTTTAGCAAGACTTGAAAAAGGTGAATCTATTCATGAATTATTACACCATGGTTATTCAACAATTTCATTAGGATATGCAGGACTATATGAATGTGTAAAATACATGACAGGACATAGTCATACAGATCATGGCGAAGGAGAAGAATTTGCTCTAGAAGTAATGCAAAAATTAAATGATAAATGTCAAGAATGGAAAGAAAAAGAAGATATAGACTATAGTGTATATGGAAGCCCAATAGAATCTACAACATATAAATTTGCAAAATGTTTAAAACAAAGATTTGGAACAGTTGAAGGAATAACAGATAGAGATTATGTAACAAATTCTTATCATGTTCCTGTATTTGAAGAAATTGACGCATTTTCTAAATTAAAACTAGAAAGTGAATTCCAAAAATTAAGTCCAGGTGGTGCTATATCTTATGTAGAAACACCTAACTTACAAGACAATATAGAAGTAGTACTTCAAATAATTAAATTTATATATAATAATATAATGTATGCTGAACTAAATACTAAATCAGATTATTGTCAAAAATGTGGATTTGATGGAGAAATATTAATAGATGAAAATTTGGAATGGTATTGCCCAAGTTGTGGCAACAGAGATCATAATACATTAAATGTTGCTAGAAGAACTTGTGGTTATATAGGAAGTAATTTCTGGAACAAAGGAAGAACTCAAGAGATAAAAGAAAGAGTACTTCACATTGATAATAAGGATGATGAGTAAAATGAAATATAATAAAATAAGAAAGATGGATATTTCTAATGGCCCAGGTGTTAGAGTATCAATATTTATGCAAGGATGTAGCTTTAATTGTAAAAATTGTTTTAATCCTGAAACTCATGATTTTAATGGTGGTAAAGATTTTGATGATAGCACAATTGATAGAATCTTAAAATTATGTGATAATGAAAATGTAGAAGGTTTATCTATTTTAGGTGGTGAACCAATGCATCCTAAAAATATTAATGGGACTACTAAACTTGCTAAAGCTTTTAAAGAAAAGTATCCAGAGAAAAACGTTTGGGCTTGGTCTGGTTTTAAGTTTGACAAGGATTTAAAAGATAAAGAGGTTGTTAAATATTTAGATGTCCTTGTTGATGGCCAATATGTTGATGAACAACATAATCCTAAACTTGAGTGGAGAGGTTCTGAAAATCAAAGAGTTATTGATGTTCAAAAAAGCTTGGAACAGAATAAAGTTGTGATGATTTAAATGTTTCTCGCTTGTGGTTGGTACGAGTAATAAAACATACCATTTCGTTAAATGTTATATGTTAATGGTAGTGCAATAAATTAGTAAAAAGGAAAGTCTTTAAAAGGGCTTTCTTTTTACTTGTAAGTAAAAAAAGTTGCTAAAGCTTATTTTTTATGATATAAAGAAAAAAATTTGCATAATTTTGAAACTTTTTAAAATTTCAACTGTATGTATATATGAAAGCAGGTAAAAATATGGAAAAAGATTTGGATATAGAATTATATAATGAATATTTAAATGGAAACAAAGAAGCCTTTGAAACATTATACAACAAGTATGAGAGAAAAATACAATATTTTATATATAATATAGTTAAAGATTATCAAAGGGCAGAAGATATAACACAAGATGTGTTTATTTATGTTATGCAGAATAGAATAAAACAAGGATACACATTCAAATATTATATATATTTGGTTGCCAAAAGCAGAGCATATAATCATATAAATACAGAGAAAAATAGAATGGAAATAAATGAACAGTATTTTTCAAATGAATCAGATCAGGTTGAACAAGATGTTGCAGATATTGTAACTAGAAATGAAAAAAGAAAAGAAATATTGAATGCAATAAATATGTTAGATGATAGATATAAAAATGTAATATATTTAGTAAAAATCGAAGAGTTAACCTATAGAGAAACAGCACAAATACTTGGAATGTCTGTTCAAAATATCAAAAATCTTATCCATAGAGGCAAAAAAGAACTATACAAAATTTTAATAAAGAAAGGATATGATGAAATGAACAAAGTTTTAAAAATATGTATTATTATTTTATGTGCAACTTTTATATTATCTGGAGTTACTTATGCAACAATAAAAATCATCGAAAATGTAAAAGGAAAGGCAGAAATAACGCCAACATATACAAGTAAATTATCATCAACAGATACAAACAAAGTGTGGTGTGGAACATTTAATCTAGTATGGAATGATTTTATGAATGATGTTATTGGAGGAAAAATAGAATTCGAAGATGGACCATCAGAGTTAGCAGATGAATTAAATAAGCAGTCATTTACAGTAAATGAACTAAATCCTAATTCATATTTCAAAAAACATGGTGTAGCAACATTTGAGCTAAAAAGTCAAATTGAAAATGGAATAAAACAAAAATTTAATGAAGATAGTAAAATATTAGACAAGGTAGAATGGGGAAATTCAGATGTATATGTTTTATATGCAATGTTAAAGAAAGAATTTAATTATTTAGAAAAGTTTCCTACACTAAAAGATGACACATTTGGAAATTCAGAACAAAAAGTAAAATATTTTGGGATTGAACCAGACACAGCACAGACTGCGAGTGAAAATATAGAAATACTATTCTATAATTCAAAAGAAGATTTTGCAATAAAGTTGAAAACAAAAGAAAACGAAGAGGTTTATTTATATAGAACAACTGGTGAAAACAAGTCTTTTGAAGAAAATTATCAAGAGATGATGAAAAAGCAAGCACAATATACAGGAGATAAAAAATGGAATAGAATTGATATTTTGAATATACCATTTATAAAAATTAATGATGAGATAAATTATGATGAATTGTGTGGAAGAATGATAAAAGAAACTAATTGGTATATTAGACAGGCGATTCAGACAATAGATTTTGAGTTAAACAATTATGGTGGAAGTGTAAAAAGTGAGGCTTTAATAGAAGCTTTAAAAGAAACAGTATTTGAAAAGGGCAGAGAATTTATTTATAATGATGATTTTATTCTATATTTGAAAGAAGAAGATAAAGATAAACCTTATTTTGCATTAAAAGTTGATGGTACAGATATATTAGTTAGTGCAGAAGAAGATTAGGAAAATAGAATAAAACCATATTAGTCTATTTATTGTATAAATTTTAAAAATATGTTAATAATATTATTACGAATTATTAAAAAAAATTGACTTTTTCGGAATAAAACCATATAATAATTATAGAGGTGATTATATGAAAATTATAAAAAGAAATAGTTATTTAGAAAGATTAATTAATATTATAGGAACACCAGATATCAAAGTATTGACAGGAATTAGGCGTAGTGGAAAATCAAAATTGTTAGAAGCTTTAAAAAAATATATATTTGAAAATATAAATGACGCAAATATAATTCATGTAAACTTTAATATTCCTATATATGAAGATTTAATGGAGTATCATAATTTATATAATTATATTGAGGAGCAATATATAGATAATAAAAGGAACTTTATATTAATTGACGAAATTCAAATGTGTAAAGGATTTGAAAAAGCTATAAATGGTTTACATGCCTTAGAAAAATATGATATTTATATTACTGGTTCTAATGCATTTCTAATGAGTAGTGATTTAGCAACATTATTTACTGGAAGAACATTTTGCATTGATGTATATCCATT
>CAKPDZ010000064.1 GCA_934149155.1 uncultured Clostridia bacterium
GATTTAAAAACATTTTATCCAACAAATGTATTAGTAACAGGATATGATATAATATTCTTCTGGGTAGCAAGAATGATTTTCTCAGGCTTAGAATTAATGAATGAAAAGCCATTTAGTGATATACTAATACATGGAATAGTAAGAGATAGCCAAGGTAGAAAAATGTCAAAATCATTAGGAAATGGAATTGATCCATTAGATATAGTTGATAAATATAGTACTGATGCACTAAGATTTTCATTATTATATGGAACTTCTGCAGGAAATGACATTAAATACATGCCAGAAAAACTAGACCAAGCATCAAATTTTGCCAATAAATTATGGAATGCATCAAAATTTGTAATTAATTCATTAGAAGATAACATTAAAGAAGAAACAGATTTAAGAGTTGAAGATAGATGGATACTAAATAAATTAAATAATTTAATAAAAACAGTATCACAAAATATTAATGATTATGATTTAGGTGTAGCACTTGAAAATATTTATAACTTTATATGGAATGAATTCTGTGACTGGTATATAGAAATGGCTAAATCAAGACTATACAGCGAAAATAAGCAAGAAAAAGCACAAGTATGTTATGTATTGAATTATGTACTTAGAAACAGCTTAAAATTGCTACATCCATTTATGCCATTTATCACATCAGAAATCTATTCTAAATTAGTGAATCCAGATGATAAAGACCTAATGGTTTCAGATTGGCCAAAAGCAAATGATTCAATAGAATATGATACAAGCAAAGATTTCATTGAAAACTTAAAAGATGTTATAACACAAATTAGAAATGTTAGAGCAAATATGAATGTTCATCCAAGCAAAAAAGCAAAATTAATTTTTGTTACAACTGAATATAATAAAGATATTGAACAATCTAAGGCCTTTATCGAAAAATTAGGATTTGCAAACGAAATTGCAATTCAAGACAATAAAGATAATATTCCTCAAAATGCTATTTCAATTATTTCAAATGGAATGGAAGTTTATATTCCTTTTGAAGAATTAGTTGATGTAGAAGAAGAGAAAAAACGTCTTGAAGATGAAAAGAAAAAGGTTATAGCAGAAATTGAAAGAGCAAGTAAGATGTTGGCTAATCCAGGATTCGTTAATAAGGCTCCAGAAACTAAAATAAACGAAGAAAAAGCTAAACTAGATAAATATCAAGAGATGCTAAAAAGTATTGAAGAAAGACTAAAATAAAAAGAACGAGAAGATACTTTAATTAGCATCTTCTTTTTATACGCAAATAGTTCTATTTTATGTATTTCCCGCATATTATAATTTAGTACAGAAAATTTATATACGAAAGGATGAAAAAATATGATAGATGAAAGAAAAAATATGAATATAAATGCAAACCCTAATATAGTACAAAACTTAGTATTAGAGAATAGGGGAAAGCTTAGCGTATCCGGAGTAAATGATGTATTAAGTTTTGATGATCAAGTAGTAATGGTAGACACAGAATTAGGCTTATTAACAGTAAAAGGCGAAAATATCAGAATTAACAAATTAAGTTTAGATACTGCAGAAGTAATAATAGAGGGAGAGATTTCAAGCTTAGCATATAGCCCAAATAAGCAAGAGAAGAGTACAGGAACAATATTAAGTAAAATATTTAAATAGGAAGGCAGAATTATGGCTCAAAATCAAGCATATTTATTTTTAGTTTTTTCATTAACAGGTGTAGCAATAGGAATTTTGTTCGATTTTTTTAGAATCTTAAGAAGGAGCATAAAAACCTCAAATATAGTAACATATATACAAGACATTTTATTTTGGATTTTAACAGGAATTATAGTTTTGTATAGCATATGGTATTTCAATAATGGTGAATTACGAATATTTGTGTTTTTAGGGTTAATACTAGGAATATTAATATATATGGCAACACTTAGTAGTATAATTGTGAAAATATTTACCAGGATTATGATATTTTTGATAAATATACTAAAAGTACCATTTAAAATGATATATAAAATAATAAGTAAGATTATTACAGGAATAACTATATTTTTCTACAAAAATACAAAAAAACTTAAAATAAAAAAGGGGAATTTTGTAAAAAATGGAGAATAATATATATGTAAGAATTTTTTTAGAAATTGGAGTATACACATGAAAAAAAATAAGTTACTAAGGAATGCATTTATAATAGCATTGATAATATGGATAGTTATGTTGATAAAACAACAAATAAACATATCTCAATATAAAGATGATATAAAAGACTTATCGTCAAAAATAGAAGTCGCAGAAAAAGAATTAGATGATAACAAACAAAATTTGGAACAAGAAAAGAAAAACACAGATTCATTAGAATATATAGAAAAATTAGCACGTGAAAAACTAGGAATGTATTTACCAAACGAAAGAGTTTATGTCGATAGTACTAAATAAATCCTTAGAACACATTCAAGTTTTAAGGATTTATTTTTAATCTATAAAAAATCCATTAGATAAAAAATAAAATTAAATATAGGAGGTAGTTATGTCAGAATTAGAAAACATGACTTTATTAGAGTTGAGGAACTTTGCTAAAGAAAAAAATATTAGAAATATTTCAAAATTAAAAAAAGATGAATTAATTGTATTATTAAAACAAGTTGCAGAAACATCAAAACCACAAGCAGAAGAAAAAGAAGAAATCAGATATGACAAAAATGATGATGAACAATTAGAAGATGTTGGAGAAGCTGTAATTGATTATAAAGTAACAAATGATGATGATGAAATAGTAGAAGGAATATTAGAAGTATTACCAGATGGATATGGATTTTTAAGGGGGGACAATTATTTATCAAGTCCTAAAGATGTTTACATTTCACCAATTCAAATAAGAAGATTCAAATTAGATACAGGAGATATAGTAAAAGGAATTTCAAGAACTAAAGAAGATGAAAAATTCCCATCTTTAATCTTTGTTGGAGAAGTAAATGGCGAACATCCAGAAAAAGCAGCAAAAAGAAAAAGATTTGATGAATTAACACCAATTTATCCAAATGAAAGATTAAAACTAGAAACAACACCAACAGAATATGCAATGAGAATAATAGATTTAATATCACCAATAGGAAAAGGACAAAGAGGAATGATCGTTGCTCCACCAAAAGTAGGAAAAACAACATTATTAAAGAAAATTGCAAACAGTATTACTAAAAATAATCCAGAAGTAGAATTAATTGTACTTTTAATTGACGAAAGACCAGAAGAAGTAACAGATATGAAACGTTCGATAAAAGGACAAGTTATATACTCAACATTTGACGAAATGCCAGAACACCATGTAAAAGTTGCAGAAATGGTATTAGAAAGAGCAAAAAGAATAATTGAACATAACAGAGATGTAGTAATTTTACTAGATAGTATTACAAGATTAGCAAGAGCATATAACTTAGTAATGCCATCATCAGGAAAAACATTATCAGGTGGTCTTGATCCAGCAGCATTACATAAACCAAAAAAATTCTTTGGAGCAGCTAGAAATATTGAAAATGGTGGAAGTTTAACAATATTGGCAACATCTTTAATAGAAACAGGAAGTAGAATGGATGATGTTATATTTGAAGAATTTAAAGGAACTGGTAATATGGAAGTACATCTAGATAGAAGACTATCAGAAAAACGTATTTTCCCAGCTATAGATATCAATAAATCAGGAACAAGAAGAGAAGATTTATTGTTAACAAAACCAGAAATGGAAACAGTATTTGCATTAAGAAAAGCATTAAATAATTTACCAGTAGCAGATGTAACAGAGCAAATTATTACTCAAATGACACAAACAACGAATAATGCTGAATTTATTGAAAAAATGGATTCATATTTAAAAAATTATAAAAATTAAAATATCTAAACTGAGAAAATACTTTCTCAGTTTTTATAATATTAGAGAAAATTCTACAAAAAGAAAAATTAATGTGATATAATAAATTTAATATAATAAGTAGAAGAAAGGAGGACGTTTTATGACTCGGAAAATAATTAGTATCTGTTATAAAGTGTTCACAATATTCTCTCTTATTAGCGGAATCTTTTTAAACTTATCTAATACATCATCTGTACGAGCATTAATGTCATATTATACATTACAAAGTAATGTTATATGCTTAATTGCTTTTATGATAATTCTGATTTTAGAACTATTAAATAAACAGTATCAAACAGATATATATTACTTAATAAAAGGAGGGTTAGTAATAACTATTGCCATAACGGCAATTATTTATCACATTGCTCTAGCTCCAGGAGGTTTCCAAATGGATGCACTTCAAAATAGTATTAATAACAAACAGTTGGCCAATTTTTTAGTACATACTGTTTCTCCAATACTAGTATTACTAGATTACGTATTATTTGACGAAAAAGGTCATTTCAAGCTTTTCTATCCAATTTTTTGGTTAATACAGCCCTTAAATTATGTGGTATATGTGTATACATATAGTAATTTAGGTGGTTCGTTTTACAATATAGGAGGATCAAGGCGGTTTGCATATTTCTTCCTTGACTATAAGAAATTAGGATATTTAGAAGTTTTAAAATGGCTCATAGTTATAATACTGGGAATACTAATAATAAGTGAATTATTAGTAGTATTAGATAAAATTTTAAAAAAAGATTAAGAAATAAGAGGAGAAGAAAACATAGTTTTATTAATAAAAACTATGTTTCTTATTATAAGAATCAACTCGATTAAAGTAAAAATTTACAAATCAACATAAAATATATTATAATAAATACATTATAGCATAAGCTATATGTAGTTATATTTTTTATTTACAAAGGAGAGGCACAATGAACAATTTAGCAAATCTTGTCGCAACTGGAAAAATCACTGTAGAAGAATTAACAACTGCACCGGAATTGATTGAAAGAGCACAGCTCGTGAAGGATGGTCTTTCAGCTTGCAATAAGACTCTGCAGTTTCCAATTGGAGTAACTGAAATCGATTGTTATTCTTATATGGATAATGCTGGAGAATATCAATCTTGGGGAACTTGTGATAATAATGGCAACTTTACTTGCTCATGTAACTGGTGTGGTGACCATATTATTGGCCAGGTAAACCTTCTGAATTCTTCAGATGTATTTATGGCATTTGAAAACCAGGAATTTTCAGGTGACCTGAAACGATTTCTGAAACAGCAGATTGATAAAGCTGCCGAGTTGAAGTAATCAACATCGTAAATAAGGTTTTTTTTAAAGCACTGTGAATGCAGTGCTTTTTTCTATTTCCAACTAATGTAACATTTAGAATAGATATAAGAATATAAGAATATAGAAGTATTTATATATTAAAATGTAATGATAAATATTCAAAAATAATCATGGAGGAAAAATTTATGGAAGAAGAACTAATTGAAAATACAGAGTTAATAGAATATACAGATGAAAGTATAGATGATGAATTAGAATTAGAAGGGATTGAAGAATAATGGCAACTAAATTTTATGCTTTACAGGAATTTTTAAAGTTTCTTGTGAATATGGAAGAAAGGGTAATGCATGGAAAAGTGGAATCCACTCTGGAATTGACTTGATAGGAATTACAAATAAGAATGTGTATGCAATTTGTCCAGGTATAGTTGAACGTGCTGGTTATGATAAAGGTGGATTTGGAAATTATGTAAGAATAAAAGAAAATGGAACCGAAAATAGAATATATTTAGCTCATTTAGATAAAATTTATGTTAGAGTAGGGCAAAGTGTTACGAATA
>CAKPDZ010000065.1 GCA_934149155.1 uncultured Clostridia bacterium
TATTAAATTTTTCTTCTCTGCATATTATAGCAAATCTTTGCAACTAGATTGTTGGGTGCAATTTTAGCTCCAAATTTGGCTAATTTTATTTTCCATCCTGGTACTATATAAAATTTTCCTTTTAATAACTTATCTGTTGTATATTTCGCTACATATTCACTACTTAAACCTTTTAGTGCAAATTGTACGTCTGCAACTTTATTAAAATTTGTCTCTACTGGTCCTGGGCACAAAATGCTTATTTGTACTTTGAATTTTTCTTTTCTTAATTCTTCTCTTATTGCCTCTGAAAGTCTTACCACATATGCTTTTGTTGAATAATATGTTGCCATTAATGGACCTGGCATAAATCCAGCTATTGAAGCTACATTCAAGATTTTTCCACTATTTCTTTTTTTCATATCTTGTAAATATAATTTTGTTAAAACATGATATGCTACAATATTTGTGTTTATCATTTGCAATTCTTTATCTAAATTTGTTTTATCAAAATATCCGCAATCTCCAAATCCTGCATTGTTTACAAGTATGTCAATATCTTTGTATTTTTCATGCAGTTTTTTACAATTTTCTGGACTAGAAATATCCATACTTACTATTTCTACTTCTGCTTTTAATTCTGTTTTTAATTCATTTAACTTTTCTAAGTCTCTTGCTACTAATACTAAGTTATATCCTCTTTTACTTAGTTCTCTAGCAATATCTCTTCCTATTCCTGAAGAAGCTCCTGTTATTAATGCTTTCATATTTTTTCCTCGCTTATTTTATATTGGTGTTGAAAAAGTTTTTTTAAATATATTTACAATTGCATGTATTACCAAATTTTCTTCATATAATTGATTTACAAATTTTTTTACTATTGGAATTTGGTATATTATAAAAAGTATTAAGATCATTATACATATACAACCTGCAAATTTTAGATAATATTTTAAATCATGTTTATATTTTATTGTATATCCTCTGTTTCTTAAATCTTGTTCATATGCATCATTATATGCTTGTGCTCTTGCTTGTTTTATATTTTCATACATTACTCTGCTCATTCTTGATATTGTATCATCATTTCTGGTATTGTTTTGATTATTATTTACCGTTTTATTTGTAACATTTGACCTATTAAATTGTGCATTAATATTTTCTATTTGAGCTCTTAAATTTTGATTTTCTTGTACTAATCTGTTATATTCTTCTATTGATATTGTTGATTCTTTTACTTGTTCATCATAATTTGATTTTTTAAAATCATCTGATAATACTGAATATGCTTCATTTATTTCTTTCATTTTTTCTTCATATTCAGCATGATTTTCTTCATTTTGCAAATCTGGATGATATTTTTTTACAAGTGTTTTGTATGCTTTTTCTATTACTTCTGGTGATGCTTTTTTGTCTACTTCTAATATTTCATAGTAATTTTTCACATTTTTCTCCATTCTCTTTTATATTTCAGTCTCTATTATTTCACAGTTTTTCATCTCTATTTCTGATAAATCTTTGCTTTTTGGCATTCCATATAAATGTGCTTTTAATACTTTTGCAACTCCTCCGTGTGCTACAATAAGTACTGTTTTGTCTTTGTATTTCGTCTTTATATCTTCTAAAAAATCTAATATTCTTTTTTCGAAGTCATGTAAGTTTTCTCCTCTTGGTATTTGATAATTTAGGTCATAGTTCCAGATTCTTTTTTCCATTTCATTTGTTATTTCATGACCTTCTAGTTCTCCTAATTTTCTTTCTCTTATTCTTTCGTCTGTTATCATTTGTACGTTTTTGTCTTTATTTATTATTTCTGCTGTTTGTATTGCTCTATGCATTGGCGAACATATTACAATATCGTATTTAGCATTTTCTAATTCTTTTTTGGTTTGTTTTGCTTGTTCTATTCCTGTTGAGTTTAGCTCTTTTTCTGTTTCTCCTCCTTGCATTTTTCTTGCTAGGTTCCAATCTGTTTGACCATGTCTTACATAATAAATTTTCATGTTCAATCACATCTCCTCTAATTTATTATCCATTTAATTATACCATTTATGCATTATTTTTCAATATTTTTGTAGAAATTTTTAAAGAGGTTCTTATTTCTAAGAACCTCTTGTGAAATGAAACACTATTATTTTGTTTTTCTTATTGCAATTGCACCAAATGGACTTAATTCCTGTTTTGTACAAGATTTAAGTCTAGCAACAACTTCTCCGTCTCTATATTCTTCTGGTAAATCTACTTTAGTAATGTGGTGTGTTCTACTAACAATTACCATAATACTTTCGTTTTTATTATACCGTTCAAATACAAAGTGTTCATGGTCAACTTTTAATACTCTTTGTTCTGCCGTTCTCAAGAACTGGTTTTCTTTACGAATCTTTCCAAGTCCTCTAAAGTACTTTAACAGGTCTTTATCTCTATGTCCCCATGGGTATGGAGCTCTGTTGGCAAGATTTCCAACGCCTCTAACTCCTACTTCATCTCCAGAGAAAATTGAGAAAATTCCTTGCAAAAATGTTAATGCAAAACAATATGATTTGAGTACCTTTTTACCACAGTGATACTCATAAGAAGTCATTTGGTGTTGTTTAATCCATTCACAGTCACCATTGCCTCTAATCAAATCCCATGCCCAATCTGCATACTCATTAAAAACATTACATCCAAATATTTCAATAGCTCTTGAAATATCATGTGTTGATGTAAAATTCATAAGTGTTAAAATTGTTCCATTAGGATATTCTGTACTAATAAATTTCAGTGTACCACTCAATTTATTAACATCACAATATTTATAATATCTCATTATTGCATCAGTTAATCTGTAATTCATTAAAGAATGAATACCCTTAGCATTTTTTAGAAATCCTCTATCCATTGGATTATTTTCCCACATCTCTGCAATAATTAAAGCATCTGGCTTATTTCTGATTGCTGCAATATAAATATATTCAACAAATTCATCATTTAAATCATCTGCTACATCAAGTCTAAGCCCATCAATACCTAATGAAAAATAAAAGTCAATTACTCCACCAACGCCACAAATAAATTCTCTCCAATGTTCAGAATTACAATCACATTTAGGCATAGTATGAAAATTCCACCAGAACTTAAATTCATGCTCTCCAAAATGACAATAAGTATCATAGAAGTCACTATATGGCGATACTTTTCCCTTATATTCTGGGATTTTAGCAACCTGATATGCACCAATACTATCATAATTTCCATATTCGTTGTAATAAATACTATCATTACCTGTATGATCAAATACTACATCAAGAATAACTTTCATTCCATATTTATGTGCTTTTTTGCACATTTCCTTCACCATTTCACTAGTTCCAGCATATGGATCTATACTTCTGTAGTCTGATGTATCATACCTATGGTTTGACTGACTTTCAGAAATAGGACAAAGATAAATAATATCTACTCCCAATTTTTTGAGATATTTCATGGTATCTGTAATGCCTTTTACATCTCCGCAATAAAAGTCTACACACCAGGCTCCTTTTTCGTTTGGACCAACTACAGGTGGCTCATTCCAATTTTCATGAATGTCTCTACCTTTCATTGGCTTCTTTTCTAATCCTCGTGTTCGTCTGTATCTATCCACAAAAATTTGATACATTATAGCACCTTTTGCCCATTCAGGTACACTAAAGCAAACTGATAATTTCCAACACTCTTCATTTGTTACACTGTTGTCGCCACTGGTATTTTCTTTTTTATAATACCGAAAATGATTGTTGGCATCAAATGAAAAATAATAATGATAAACTGCATATCTTGGCAATTCAATTGTTGTTTCGAAATATGCCATATCATTTTCATTTTTCACATGTTGCATTGGATATACATTTTTCTGTTCTCTTGTTGTAATGTAAAACTTTACCCGTTCAATCCATCCTAATGCAAATGGAATTTGAAGCATAATTTTATATACTGCTCCATTTTCATTTTTTGATATTTGCTTGATTTCATGTTTCATATCTTTTCTCCCTTCTAAATTTAGAAAAGTTATATTATATTGATACAAATATAATTTATTACCTTTATATGCTTTTGTCAATAGCTAATTCATAATCTTTTCTTCCAAAATCTTGTCCTGAAATAATCTCGTCATTTTCTATCATTTTTATTAGCTCATCAATTGTTACCCATTTTGCATCAATTGCTTCTTGGTCTGGAAATGTTATATCTTCAATTTTAACATCAGACTTAAATAGCCAAAAATCTTTAAATACACCTGCTCCCTCTCCTTCTTCAGCTTTTAATTCTTTAAAAAAAATTGCATCCTTTTCTGAAAATTTCAACCCGATTTCTTCTTCTAATTCTCTTAATATTGCTTGTAAACTAGTTTCTCCTGCTCGTACTCCTCCTCCAGATAATTCCCATTTTAATGGGGACTTTTTCTTTTTTGCTGATCTTTTAGCTATTAATATTTGTTTTTGTGAATTCATTATTATTGCCATTGTAATTAAATGGTATTCTCCCTTTTGAAATTTATATGTTTCCCTTTCTACTAATTTTCCTGTTACTTTTTTATTAACGTCATACACGTCCCATAATTCCGCCATTTTTTTACCTCCTGTATGATTTTATTTTAAATTCGTTTTGATTATCAAATTTTATACTTATTAGTTTAGTATAATTATCTTTACTTGGTTTATTGAATTCTTCTATTATTATACTTGCTTTATATTTTTCTAGCGTTTCAAATGTATTCATGAATCCCATACCAGTACCGCCTTCTTCTGAATGTGTTGTACTTGGTTTCTTTCCTAAGTTGTCTAACGTTTCTCTTTCAAATTCTGCTCCTGAATCATAAATATTTATTCCATAGATTGAATCTATTTTTCCTAGTCTGACCATTATTGTTCTATTTATGTTTTCTGTGTGATTTACTGCTATTATTGCATTTTTTATGTGGTCTGCTAGCAGTATTTCTAAATCTTCTTTTGCTACTGCATTATTAGTCATTTGCTTAATATTTCCTTCTATTTTTAACATAAATTCAATTTTATTTTTATTACATTCTGATTGCATATATTTTAGCATATCATCTATTTCTGTAATTCCTGTTTTGTCTAATTCTATGTTCTCTTTTTCTTTATAAATTTCTTCTCCTATTTTTTCTAACTTTTCTTTTACTTCTCCTGCTTGTTCCTCACTTATTTCTGTTTGCATCATCATCTGTTGAATTTTGTATTCTAATGCTTTTTGCTTATGTATTAGTGAATGACTTCTCTTTTTGAATGTTAGATTTTCTTTTTCTAATTCTTTTAGTTCTTTTTTGTTTTTATCTAATTCTACTTTTGTTTCTTCTAGCTCTTTTACTAACATTTTTTGTTTATAGTATAGGTTTAATGATTTTTTGATTGTGATGAACATGATGA
>CAKPDZ010000066.1 GCA_934149155.1 uncultured Clostridia bacterium
AATCCAGCTCTTTCTCTTGAAAGTCCTCCAGGTCCTAATGCTGAAATTCTTCTTTTATGTGTTAATTCTGAAAGTGGATTTGTTTGGTCCATGAATTGTGATAATTGTGAACTTCCAAAGAATTCTCTTATTGATGATGTTATTGGTTTTGTGTTTATTAATGTTTGTGGTGTTATAACATCTAAGTCTTGAATTGTCATTCTTTCACGAACTACTCTTTCAAGTCTTGTTAAACCAATTCTAAATTGATTTTGTAATAATTCTCCAACACATCTTATTCTACGGTTTGCTAAATGGTCTATATCATCTTTCTTTCCTAATCCATTATACATATTTAATAGATAGTTTATTGATGCTATTATATCTTCTGTTGTGATGTGTTTTGGAACTAATTCATCATATCTTTCTTTTATTGTTTGAACCAAGTTTTCTTCTGTTGTATTTTCCATAATGTTTTTTAATACTTCATAATTTACTTCTTCTTTGAAGTGTAAACTACTTAAATCAACATTTGGTAATACTTTGTGGATATTTACTATTCCATTTCCTATTACTCTAACTTTTTTGTCTCCAATTTTTAAATCTACTATATTTATTCCTGCATTTTGGATTTCTTCTGCAACTTCTGGTGTTATTACTTCACCTGCTGCAACAAATACTTCTCCTGTTTCTTTGTCCATGATATCTTCAAATGCTACTTGATTTTTGATTCTGTTTGCTATGCTTAGTTTTTGGTTGAATTTGAATCTTCCTACTTTGGCTAAGTCATATCTTCTGTTATCAAAGAATAAACCATTGAATAGACTTCTTGCAGCTTCTACTGTTGGTAGTTCTCCTGGTCTTAATTTTTTGTAGATTTCTATTAATGCTTCTTCCCCTGTTTTTATTGGATCTTTTTGGATTGTTGTTTCTAATAATGTTTCTTCTCCAAACAAGTCTCTTATTTGGTCATCTGATATTATACCAAGTGCTCTTAATAGTGTTGTGATAGGAATTTTTCTTGTTCTATCTACACGTACCCAGAATATGTCGTTTCCGTCTGTTTCATATTCTATCCATGCACCTCTTAATGGCATTACTGTTGATGTGTATGTTTTCTTTCCTGTTTTTGTATCAAATATTTCATCATAATAACATCCTGGTGAACGTACTAACTGGCTTACTACAACTCTCTCTGCACCATTTATGATGAATGTTCCACTTTCTGTCATTAATGGAAAATCACCTAAATAAATTTCTTGTTCTTTGATTTCTCCAGATTCACGGTTTATTAATCTTACTTTTACGTGTAATCTTGCTGAATATGTTGCATCTCTTTCTTTTGCTTCTTCTTCAGTGTATTTTGTTTTGTCTTCCATATAATAGTCGAAAAATTCTAGAACTAAATTTCCTGTATAGTCTACTATTGGTGAAATGTCTTTTAATACTTCTCCTAATCCTTCTTCTAAGAACCAATCATATGAGTCCTTTTGTACTTTGATTAGGTTTGGCATTTCTATGTAGTCTCCAACTTTTGAAAAGTCTTTTCGTGTGGTTCTTCCGAACTGAACATCTTTGATTTTCAAATAAATCACTCCTTAAAAAATATTAAGCAGATTTAAAGTTTTATTTTATTTAGAAAAATCTCTTCTTAATACATATTTCCGTAAAGAGCAGATAATTGTCTGCTTCCACAATTTCTTTTCTTTATTTCCATATCTATAATTCTTATTTTTCTAATTTTTAACTATTGTGAATTAATTTTGACTTTATCATTTTTTTATGGCACAAAAATCCATTTTTATAAAGTCATACATTATTAATAATAGCATAAAAATATTGTATTTGTCAATGTTTTAAGCTCATTTTCTCAAAAAAATAATTAAATTTTAATATATTATTTTAGTTCTATAGCCTTGACATTTTTATATGTTATAGTAAAATAGAATAAGTTTTATTAAAGGAGGACAAAAATGGCAAGTTTACCATTAATCGTAAAATACATCATAGTTTTCGTTATATCTATGGTTCCAATAGTAGAATTAAGGGGAGCTATACCAATAGCAGAAAGTCTTGGCTTAAATATAGCATTGTATTATCCTATAGCAATTATAGGAAATATGCTCCCAGTTCCATTTATATATCTATTTGCAAGAAAAGTTCTTGAATGGGGCAAAGATAAAAAACTAACGAAAAAATTTTTCACATGGTGTTTAGAAAAAGGTGAAAAAGGTGGAGCTAAATTAAAAGAATCAGCCGGTAATAGTGGTATATTTTTTGCACTATTATTTTTCGTAGGCATACCACTACCAGGAACAGGAGCTTGGACAGGAACATTAGCAGCTAGCTTTTTAAATCTTGATTTTAAAACTAGTATCTCTGCAGTTGCTCTTGGAGTTATACTAGCTGGTATTATAATGTCTTTAGGCAGTAAAATTGTTGCTATTTTAGGCTGGGCTGGAGTTATTGCAATAATAGTTGTAATCTTAATACTAGTTGCAATTTCAATATTTTTAAAGAAAAAACATCCAAATACAAATTAATTTTATGCAAAAAGCATATGCACCTACAATTGGGTGCATATTTATTTGGCTTTATATTATAAAATAATTGCATAAGGAGGAATAACATGAACAAATTAAAAATACCAGAAAATCATAGCGGTGTTAGCAAAACTTTACGCTTGCCAGAAAATATCGTAGAAAAAGTACAAACTTTAGCAAATTTGAAAAATCTTTCCTTTAACAGAACCATTATTTCTTTACTTGAATTTAGTTTAGAAAATCTTGATGATACTGACAAAGAAATCTTAAACAATACAATTGGCTAAAAAATGAAATTAAGATTTTCTCGAAAAAAGAAAATCTTATTTTTTGTATTATAAACTTAATTGTATTTCTGTATCATTATCTAAGAATAAAATTATATTATTTTTCCCAATCTCTATTTGATATACTTGATTTAAATTTAATGACAAATATATTTCTTTAGTCCTATCCCTTAAATTTAGGATGTCACTTTGAATTTTGTACATCATTTTTTCCATAAAAAATTGATTCATTATAAATCCATTTTGACTCACTCTCACTGCTTTTTCTTCTAGCTCATTTAAGCATTTTTCAATTTTTACAATCATTTTATTATCCATTTTTTCAACCTCTTTCTTGTTATACTTCCCACTTATAACAGATTTTATACTATTCACCTCTCTCTCTTCAGCACAGTAAAAAATTACAGCTTGATTCGTGCTTATTTTCATTTGATTGTAATTTAGTGACAATAGTGACCTAAATCAGTTTGATGCAATCGAAGTTGCATAGACCTAAAAAATTCTCGTACTTAATTTTACTAAGTACGAGAATATATTAACATTTTTTTATTTCTTTTTCAATACTTTTTATGCATATTTCTTAGAGTTCTTAAATTCTATCCAATCGTCTATTATTATTTTTAATACTGCAGCTACTGGTACTGCTAAAAACATCCCTAACACTCCCCAATATGCTCCTCCAACAGTTACTGCAAATATTACAAGTAATGGACTTATTTCTAATGAATTTCCTATTATTTTAGGATTTATTATATTTGAATCAATTTGCTGCAATACTATTACAACTATCGCCATTATTAAAGTTTGAGATAGTCCTCCTGTTATAAGTGTTATTAATACACTTATTGCAACAGCTACTATTGCTCCAAAGTAAGGTATTATATTGAATAATCCAATCATAAAGCCAAGTAATACTGCATATTTCACTCCTATTACGCTCATTCCAATAGTTACTAAAATCCCAACTAAAATTCCATCAATTATTTGTCCACTTATAAATTTAAAAAAGATTCTATTTGTACTATCAACATATTTTCCAATTTTATCACATGTTTTTTCATCAAATATTGCCATAGTTAACTTTCTGAAAAAGTTCATTATTGAACCTCTTTGTAAAAGTATATATACTGATACTACAAATGATACAAATATATCAAATATTCCATTTGCAACACCTATAACACTTTTAATATATCCAGTTATTTTATCAGTACTTACATATTGTTTAAAATCTATATTTTGTATTGAGTCTCCTACACTTTTTACAATATCTTCAACTTGCTTACTTTTTAATATTGAATCATCTGGTAATGCTCCGAGTTTTTCCATGGCTACATTCCAATAATTCTGAAAATTGTTTACTAATTCCATCACACTATCAATTACAACCGGTAATATTACATTAACCAATAATATTATTAACGCAATTGCTAAAATATATGTTATAAAAACGCTTATTCCTCTTGCCCTTTTTTTAATAAATTTCTTTTTTGATTTTTGAAATCCTTTTTCAATTCTTGAAGCTGGTATATATAATAAATATGCAAGTAAACTTCCTATTAAAAATGGTTTTATTACACTACAAAAAACACTTATTGCATGTCCAATTGTTGCAACATTATCTAAAAACTTATATACAAATATTATTGCAACTCCTAACAAAAAATAATACATCCATTTTGATAAATTCTTTTTTATTTCGTTCATTCTATCACCTTTGCTTTCTATATTTCTATTTCAATCCCTACAGGGCAATGATCACTTCCATAAATTTCTGGATAAATCATTGCTTGTTTTATATTTTTTTCTATGTCTTTTGATGTTATAAAATAATCAATTCTCCATCCAACATTTTTTTCTCTTGCTCTTCCCATATATGACCACCAACTATAGCAATCAGTTTTGTCAGGATATAAATATCTAAAGCTGTCTGTAAAACCAGCTTTCAATAGTTCTGTCATCTTTCCTCTTTCTTCATCTGTAAATCCTGCATTTCCTTTATTTGTTTTTGGATTTTTTAGGTCAATCTCTTCATGTGCTACATTTAAGTCTCCACACATAATAACAGATTTTGTTTCATTTAATTTTAATAAATATTTTCTTACTTCATCTTCCCAAATCATTCTATAATCTAATCTCTCTAATTCTCTTTTCGCATTAGGTGTATATATAGTTACCATATAGAAATTTTCAAACTCTAATGTTATTACTCTTCCTTCTTTGTCGTGTTCTTCTATTCCTATTCCATATATTACTGATAATGGTTCTTGTTTTGTAAAAATAGCTGTACCTGAATAACCTTTTCTTTCTGCACTATTCCAATAACTTTTATATCCTTCGAATTCTAATTCTACTTGGTCTGGTTGACATTTTGTTTCTTGTATACAAAATATGTCTGCATTTGCTTCTTCGAAAAAGTTTTTAAATCCTTTTGTTATACATGCTCTTATTCCATTTACATTCCATGATATTAATTTCATTTTTTCACCTCTTCTACCT
>CAKPDZ010000067.1 GCA_934149155.1 uncultured Clostridia bacterium
AATACTTTAACATTCGCAGATTTCTAATATTGGCTGGGGCACTGTGATTCGAACACAGGAATGTCGGAGTCAGAGTCAAAATATATTATTTTCTAAGGTTTTCTATTTTGTACTGAAATGCCTTGTTTTCAATACTTCACAGTCATTTTTATTTGCTATATCTTTCTTTATCTTTCTAAATTATTCTAAGATGATGGACAAGTTTTGGACAAGTAAACATCACCCATTAATTATGCTATTTACAATCTTAATTCTGCACTTATTATACACTTTCTCAAATGTTTTTGCAAACAATTTTACTACAATCCTTTCTTTCCAGTTTAGTCCTTTCATTAGTTCATCTTTTACTACATTCATACTACCGCTCCTTTCGAATATGGTGTATAAATATAACCAAGTCCATCCACTATGGTGGAAACTTTATGAAAGTGTCAATTTTATATATGAAAAAAATAAAATAGTACTTTTTAGGGTACTATTCTATATAATTCTTCTAGATCTATATTTAATGCTTGTGATATTATTATCATATTACTAAAAGACGGTTCTTTCTCATTTCGTTCTATATAATTCAAATGTGAGCTTGATATACCTGTTATTTTTGATAACTTTTCTAGACTATATCCGCTTTTTACTTCTAACTTCTTTCAACAATATTTCTATTCTCATTTTTCCACCTTTTAGCTTTAGTATGCTCTACTTACTCTTATAGCATACATTTTATCCACTATGGTGGAAATGTAATATTTTCCTGCTAAAAAGAAGTCTATTCGACTTCTTTAGCTTGTACTATTATTTTATTAAAATCATCTGTTTGCGATATGTACTTTAAACTTACTGTTGATAATAGCAAATAATTCTTTAATAATTTCTTATATTCTTCTTCTGTTTTTATATCTAACATCTTTATCATGTGTAGAGACTTCAAATAGTTTTTTTTCATATTTACCATCTCCTTTTTTTATATTATAGCATATTTATGTTGAGTTGTCTGTCGAAATTTGTCATTTTGAATATAATACTTTTTTATTGGAAAATAGCCTAAAAGCAAGCTTTTCAAAATCGTTTTTAAAGGATTTTCATTTTTAACTAATATAGTTTTATACCTCGATTTTGACTGTAAAACGAAAAAAAGAGGTAAGTTGAAAATAATCAACCTACCTCTTCTTTTATTTATAATTATTAATACTAATATAAGCTATTCTGCCAGTTTGATTCACTTTTACTTTATCTGTATGTGAATTTATATTTTGTAAAATTGTTACTGTAGTATTTGCTTTATATTGATATTTTTTACCACTAAAATTTGATTTTGAGTATAATGTACATTTTTTTGTTTTTCTGGTTGTACTTTTGTTTTTTGAAATTGTTATATTTGCATAATTGCTATTGTTAATATATAAGACTCTCCCTGTTGCATTAACTCTAATTTTATCTACAGTTGTACTTATGTTTTGTAGTATTGTTATAGTTGTATTTGCTTTATAATTGTATTTATAGCCAGTTAAATTCGAATTACTGTATAAGATACTAGATCTAATTAACTTCTTTGTTGAACCGACTGTTTGATTAATTACTGATTGATTAATATCTTTACTTGTGTATGCTAAAGATATCCAACCTCTATCTGTTTTTCCAAATCCATTTGATTCTGCTAATATAGTTACTATTGAACCTTTTGCATATCCTCCAACTCTAGCATAAGAGATATTTGCTCCAGCTCTTATGTTTAATCCACTATTTGCTGTTATTTTGACTTGATAATTTACTGTATTTACATCTGATGTTACATTATCTGTTGTAACTGGTGTAGTAGTATTTTCTTTTGTATCAGTTTTATCATTTTTGAAACAGAAGAATTTTTTATAATTAGCATATGTTCTAAAATCTTCTATTGACACATATACAGTATTACCTTTTACTGTTGCTTTTCCTCTACGAGTATTAACATCAAATTTTCCATTATAAAGATATGGATCATATATTTTTACATAATCTCCTTCTATCCCTATTAAAACAATAAAATGTCCTCCGTATGTAAATAATCCTTGATTGCAACTTGTTATTATATAATGATTGTCTTTTAATTTTGATATTGCATCATCTAATTTATAACATTCACTATAATCAATGTCAAATACATCAGCAGTCCACTTAAAAGCAGACCAATATGTTCCTTGACTTGCTGAACGATAACCATATTGTGTATATAAGTTCGCCATCTGGTCTGGAGTTATATTTCCTTTAATAGAACTTACCACCATTGCAGAACTTGTTGGACCGCATCCTGACGTTCCTATTGTTTGTGAACTATCATTAACGCTAGAATACATAGTATAACGCCATCTGTTATCAAGCTGTGAATAGTATGTTAATCCAGCATAATCTCCAAGCTGAATGTTTGGTGTTTTTTCTGCTCCTTCATAAGCAACTTGTCCTTGTTCCTCGAATCCTTCTGCTTCTGTTTCTTGAACTTCTAGTGACTGCTCATCATTCTCTGTTAATTTAGGTATTTCCGTGCTAGATTTATTTTCTATATAATTTATCACTTCATTCACAGCACTATTTATGATTTCATCTTCTGATTTATCTTTGTTAACATTATAAAATCCAAAACCACCCAGCATACCTATTAATATAGAAACAATTATTAATAGTATATTCTTATTTCGTTTTTCTTTCATATCTATCCTCCTTCTATTTTAATCCCAATTTAAAAAGAGCAAATGCTAGTATTGCATAGAATAAATAATCAATTAATTTATCCCATTTCATACCGTTTTTGCTCTTTGCTTTTTTGAATGTCTTCTTTAATTTCTGAAACATTATTTTCTACATTTTCCATTCTATAATCCATTTTTTCCATTATAGAATATGTTTTTTCAAGATTGTCTATTCTAGCAGTATGCTCATCTAAACGCTTGGTATTTGATTTTTCTCTTTCTTCTAAGTGAGATATTTTTTCTATGATGTTTACATCTTGCATTATTCTTCTCCTTCTGCTACTTCTGTAGCTTCTATATTTTCAACTGGTTCTGTATATGTATCTTCAACTAGCAATGTTAGTTCGCTGTATTCTTCATCACTTATTTTACTCATTGCATAAAATACATTTAATTTGTTCTCTATGTCTGTTTTTTCTTTGTAGTATTTTTTAACTATTAATTTCTTTAATAATTCTACTATCATTTATTCCACCTCCGTTTCTACATCTTTTTGTAAGTTATCTAATAATAATGCACTTGTTTGTGTTGTACTTAGTAGTTGTTTTATTTCGTCAATTTGATTTTGTAAATCGTCATGTTCTGTAGTTGGGTCTTTCTTGTACTCTACATCTATACTTGCTAATTCATCACTTAAAATTATATTTGTTATGTTTTTGTATGTGTATAACTTAGTATCTCGTATTATTTTTTGTTCTTCTGTTAGTTCTAAGTTGACAGGTGCTGCTAGTTTATAATATATTGTCACTGGTGTTCCTGCTTCGTATTGTTGTTTTAAATAATTCAAAAAATCAGTTTTAGTAGTAAATCTATCATCTCTAATGAAAACATTATTACTTCCTTTTTGTCCACAAAATCCATAATTAGATATTTGTTGCCATGTTTTATTTGGTTGATATAAATAATTACTACATACCATCTCTCCATTGTTAGTATCTTTATCACTTATGAAACCGCCAAAGAAAATGCTCCCATTGCTGTTGAAATTAGAACCAAATTCTTCTACTCCTGTCAAAATCAACTTCTTCCACTCATGATGTTCTACATCTGCAACATAATCTCCTTCTAGCATTTCTTGCTGTATTGGCATTATTGCTGTTTGAGATTGATGTTTGACAAAATCGCTTTTGTCAGTATTTACCCATATTTTTATTACTGCATTATTAAATATAGCACTCTCATTTATCCAGAGAGTTGTTCTTTCTGTATCTTTAGTTAAATTTGTCTGTGAAAAGTTTACACTTGAAATCCATGATCCGGATCCAGTAGGACTAAGAAATGTATTGTTTATATTTGAACTAGAAATACTTCCACTTATCAGCTCAACTTTTTGATAATATGTGATACCTGCTTTAAATTGTATTTTATCTATATTTAAACTAAATCCACCTGTTCCATTTATTGTTAATGTTCCATCTTCATTTACTGTTACTCTGCTATCTTGTGCAACATTAAAATCTAGCAAATTACTATTTACTACATCTGTTTCTACACTACCCATTCCAAATGGAGAACATGGGGTTGCTACTATTCCTTCTTCAAATTTATAATAATATTTACCTTTTATCGTTTCTGCTTGTGCTATATAATTTCTTACCGAAACATACCCAATATCTTGATCAGTTATTGTAATTATATCTGTATATATTTCTTTTATTTTTTTCTTATTTTTATCCCATGTTTGATACACTAAGTTAGCTATTCTCTCTTTCTTTTCATTGTACAATGAAGCTATATAGCTTTTTCCATATTTAACTTCAATATAATCACTAGTTCTATGATTTTGATTAGAACTGTTTGTTGGATCTACTCCCACAGTATTTTTAGAATTATCACATAAGTTTACATTACTTCCTACAGTTTCAATCTCGCTTGGATAGTTAGGTGAAGGTGATGCTCCGTATTGTTCGTAAAAAGGTATTGTATCTGATGTATATGTACCTTTTAACAGCATAGGTGTATACGTCCTATCTATTGTTTCTCCTGAAGATATATAAATACTGTTTACTGTTGTTGTCCATTCTTCATCAAAAGTTCTAGTTGATACACTTGTGTCATTTCTAAACCAACCAATGTTCTCTACAAACATTCCGTCTTGATATATTGTATATGTTCCAGCAGAATATGTTCTTACTCTTTTATCAATATGAATATTAGTACCTTCAGTTGCAGTTCCTTTAATATGTACACTTAGAAGTAAATCGTTTTTATCAAATTCCCATGTTACAGTCAGACCATTAAAAACATATGAATTTCCATTCCAAGTAACTCCTGAATTTACTGATTTTATAATGTCTTTATTCGTATTTATTAAGTTATACCCTTCTCTAGTATCTTGCCTATGTCCACCTCTTAATTTCCAACTTATTTCTAAATTAGAACTATCTTCTATATGTATACTATTTCCACTCGCACTAGCACTTGGTATCTGCTCTTTAATTAGCTTGTTTTCAGCCTTTAGAGTTTCATTCTCAGCTTGAACTTGCTCAACTTTGTTGATTAACTCTTTTGCATTTTGATTGTATTCAGCTAACTTATCAGA
>CAKPDZ010000068.1 GCA_934149155.1 uncultured Clostridia bacterium
AATTGACAATGCCATGACAATTATTGCTGGCATTCCTGCTCCTACCCAAATAATAATTACTGGTCCAAGAGCTATTTTAGGCAAACTATTTAAAACTACTAAAAATGGTTCTGATACCTTAGATATAAAAGGTGACCACCAAAGTATTATGGCTATTATTACTCCTGCTATACTGCCTAGTCCGAAACCTACTAGTGTTTCTTCACATGTTATTTTTAAATGTTCTAACAAATTGTTATATGATAAATTCATAAATGTTTTTACTATTCTTGATGGTTGACTTGCTATAAAACTATCTATTATTCCCTTTCTTGCAAGTATTTCCCATAATGCTATAAAAGTTATAACTATAAATATCTGTGTTGTTAATATTTCTACTTTTCTTATTTTTATTTTTCTTAAGTACTTTTTTCGCTCATTAGAAATTATTTCTTTATTTTTCATAATTTATCACATCACTTTCATTTTGGCATTTGTATTCCTGTTATATTTTATGTTTAGTTTTATTTGTATGTGATAATTTTTATTATTACATCTTATAGTTCAAGCTCTTTATCTTCTCTACTCTTTTTATTATAATTATTCATGTCAACTGGTTCAGGAATAAATTTATACTTTTCCATAAAAGATTCTTTGCTTCTATGATCATCTAAAAGAACTTGTCCCAAATCATAAATATTAAATCTTGTATATGTTTCCGCTTCTTTATCACTATTTTCATATAATTCAAAGATTTGTTCGCCAATCTCATGAATAACAACAATGGGATATTTTAAAAAGTCCATATTTAGATTAGGTGACTTCTTTAATACCCTAGGTGATTTACTCAAAAATTCATAATCAAGAATAAGACTTGCTTCCCAATCTCTCGGTCTTTTTCCTTTATCTATTGAGTTAACCAATTCCCTTGTAACCTCTTGCAATTCAATTTTTATTCCAGGTCTATCACATTTATTATATACCGCTAAAGTTCCAACAAAAGGTGCTGAAAAGTACTCTGGAGAAACTCTATGTATTACAAATTCTATATTTCTATCTTTTTGCTTTTGCTCCTTCATAAACTTTTCCAATTCCCTTTTATCAGAAAATGTACCTTGTGGCAAATTCAATTCAGAACCAATTGTTCGTCCACCTCTTACTCTCCATAATTTGCTTTTTTCTAATTTGCTTTCATCTAAATTTTCGACTTTATCTACAAATAAACAATCAACAGTTAAATCTGGAAAATTCTTTTGTAAAAATTTTAATCCATCTATTTTTCTCATCTTACTCTCCTTCTACTACATCAAAAAAATCATTTTTATTTGTATCTGACAATACATTCATTCCATTCCACCAAAATGTGCCATCTACAAAATATCTTCCAATAGGATATTCTTCTTTTATATAATATTTATCATATTCATTTAGTTCGGATTTTGCTTTAATACTCTCAGTTCTATTTAAATCAAAATTATCAACTTTACCATTTGGCATAATTATTTTATATCTAATTTGTCCATTAACATCTTCATTAGAATTGTTACAAATATTCATATGAAATGTTGTAAATTTATCTTTTCCTTTTACCAATTTTTTAGGAAATATACTCATTTTCATCCTCCCTTCTATACAATAAAAGATGGCAATTATTACTGCCACCTTATATAAAATCTTATCCGCACATTCTACATGTTAGTATTTTTTTCTTATTATTTGCTTCATTTTTTACTTCATTTACTGGTTTGTTTTTTACCTCTTTTTTCATAACTTCTTTTTTCATTTTGAGCTCCTTTCTAGGTAATAAACCTCTTAAAATTATATGTATTGCAAAAAAATTGCAACATTAAAAACTATAATAAACATAATGGATCTTCTTCCAGTAATGATTTCTTTAGTGCTAATGCTGTTGCTCTACATCCACCACATATCATTTTATATGTACATTTTTGGCATTTTCCTTTTAAACTTTCCTTATATTTTTTCAGTGTAACAAATAGTTTATTTTTTTCTAAAATTTCATCTAATGATTTTTCTTTTATATTATCTGCAAACATAGGTATATATGAACATGCTCCTACATTGCCTTTAAAATCTATATATATAATTTCATCTCCAGCTTCACACCCTGCATAATATTGTTTTACCTCTTTCAAGTCTATTCCAAAAACTTCTGGAAATATTGGAATTAATAACGGATCACCTGTTCTGAATTTTATTTTTTGTTTTTTGCACTCCTGTATTAATTCTTTAATGATATTTTTATATTCTTCATTAGATATCATTAAATCTTCACTTGCATTTCCTGTTAATATAACTCTTCTTGTATTAAATTCTTCTGCTCCATTTTCGCTTGCTAATTTTAAAACTTCTTTTGCATCTTTTATAGTATCTTTCGCAAGTGTATATCTTATAGAAAATTTAACTCCATTCTTTTTTAAAATCGGTAAAGTATCAACTACCTTTTGAAAAGTTCCTTTTCTTCCTCTAAACTTATCATGTATTTCTTCCATTCCATCTATACTTATTGATAATCTTACATTTGGATATTGAGCTAATTTTTCTGCTATTTGCTCATTTATTAATGTACAATTTGTAGTTATTACTATATCTTCAAATTTTGTAGCATAATCTAATATATCAAACAAATCTTTTCTTAAAAATGGTTCTCCTCCAGAAAGATTTAATTTCGTTGTACCACAATAGTATAATTGAGATAATAAACTTTTTGCCTGTTCTAGTGTTAATTCTTTTTCTTTAGTGTTTTTATCTAGAACTCTGCAATGTTTGCAATTAAGATTACAGTCATCATTTATATCCCATTGTGCAACCATCGGCATAATCCCCGCCCCCCTTATTCCAGTTTTTACCATTTTATATCTATATTTTGTATTTGTCAATATTTTCCATTAATTTTTTTCATTAAAATTTTATAAGCTTCTATATGACTTTCTTTAAACTCACCATTCTTGCACAGTTCATCAATTTTTTCTTCCGAAAACCAATACACTTTATCAACTTCTTCTTTTTGTAATAACATATCTTCTTTTTCATAATCTTTTTGCAAATAATATAAATCGTAAAAACATTTATTATTATCATCTCTTGTAGAGTACATAAGTTTCAATTCTTGAGGTAAGGCTTCTACTCCAAGTTCTTCTTTTATCTCTGTTATAATACCATTTAGGCTATTTTCACCAGACTTAGGATGTCCTGATGTCAAACCATATTCTCCACCTTTTTGTATACTTCTTTTTTGTACTAATATTTCATCTTTAGAGTTTTGTATTAATGCAAGAACTACTAATGTGTAATAATTATCTGGAGTTTCTTGTTCTTTTAATATTTTAAATTGTGTATTTTCTTTATCTCTATTATATAAATCTCTTTTTTCCATTGTGACACCTCGTTTTCTAATATATTATAATATAGTAAAAATTTCAATATATATAATAAATTGTTTTGAATTTTTACCAGATTTTTCTATTTTTATTGACTTATTCTTCCATTTTTTGTATAATGCAATCAAACATTTTTTATATTGTTACTATTAATTTATAGTAACTATCAAGATATACTTCAGATAGTTACGCCACTTATTAAAGGAGGACCAAACGATGAAACAAAATATTTTCATAGGAGGTGCATGGCCATATGCTAATGGAGAACTTCATGTTGGCCACATTGCATCACTTCTCCCAGGAGATGTCATTTCAAGATACTATCGTAAAACAGGCGCAAATGTATTGTATGTTTCTGGAACAGATTCACATGGTACACCAATCACAATTAGAGCCCAAGAAGAACATTGCGACCCAATTGATATTGCTAATTATTATCATAATGAATTTTGCTATTGCTTTGATAAACTGAATTTTTCTTATGATAATTATACTTCGACCTGTAGCGAATATCATAAAAAATTTGTAAAAACCTGTATTCAACAAATTTATAACAATGGTTATCTTTATGAAAAAGATGGACATCTTTATTGGAAGCTTAGTTCATTTCAAGATGATATTGAGAAATTTGTTATTTCACATGAAGGAGAATGGCGCTTTAATGCAATTAACGAATCTGAAAAATACTTGCAAGAAGGACTTCATGATCGTGCTATTACACGTCAACTTGACTGGGGAATTGATGTTCCTGTCAAAGGATTTGAGGATAAGAAAATTTATGTATGGATTGAAGCGGTTTTAGGTTATATTTCATCTGGAAAAGATTATTGTACGCAGCACCATTTGGATTGGAATGAATTTTACAAAAATCCAAACACAAAATCCTATTTCGTTCATGGAAAAGATAACATTCCTTTCCATACAATAATTTATCCTGCATTGTTGCTTTCTTTAAATGATGAGTATCATCTTCCAGATTTCATTGTTTCTAGTGAATATCTTAATACAAATGATGAGAAAATCTCTAAAAGTGAGGGGAATGGTGTAACAGCTAAAGAACTTATTGGAAAATACAGTTCAGACACAATCAGATATTACATGATTTCTAATGCTCCTGAACAAAGAGATGCCAACTTTAGTTATGATATATTAATTCAACTTCATAACAAAAAGTTGGTTGGAGAATATGGTAATTTTATTAATCGCAATTTAGCTTTCTTGGTAAAAAAATTCGATAGAGTTATTCCTGATGGTTTTGTTGATGAAAGTATAAAAAATCATATCGAAATAACTTATAAAGTAGTAGGTTCTTTAATTGAAAAAGGCAAACTCAAATCTGCTATTGCAAAAATCCAGGATTTAGTACAATTTGCCAATAAATATTATGATGATAATAAGCCTTGGATTTCTGTAAAAGAAAATATTTATGATTTTTATATTGTCACTTTTACATGTCTTGAACTAATTATCAATATTGCTAATTTGTACGAACCTTTTATTCCGGAGTCTTCTAAGAAAGTTTTTAGCTTTTTTGGTAAAACTTCTTGTAGCTGGGAGTATATTTCTATTGAACCTTTATCTCTTTTGGAAGATGTTTCTATTCTTTTTGATAGAATTTAAAGGTAATGTAATAAAGCCTCTGGTATTTTCAGAGGTTTTATATATTTTTTTCGCCCAATTCTTTCCACATCAAATTAAAGTATTTGCTAAATTTAGGATTTTCTCTACAATTTAAAGGTGTTCTATTTTCCATTTTAAAGTCTATTTTATGTATTGCTTTTACAGTTGCAGGTCTTTCTGATAATACTATTACTCTGTCTGACATACTTATTGCTTCTGGTT
>CAKPDZ010000069.1 GCA_934149155.1 uncultured Clostridia bacterium
ATCTTGGAAAAGGTGGAAAAGCAGTTAAAGTTTCTAAGAAGTATAAGGATTCTATTGATGAATTCATGGGAGCATAGTTAAAATCGATTAAAAGCAGCAATCTGCACATTTTCACTTCATTAATCAAACCTCGACGTACCAACGTACGACTTCGTCTTGATTAATTTATGAAAATACACATCTTACCACTTTTAATCAATTTTAAAAATTAGAATAAAAAATATCGGGAAAGAACCCGGAGAATAAAGAATATCTGTAAGTGGAACAGGAAAAAATCCACAAAATATAGAGAAGAGTTTGCATTAAAAACAAATATTACAAGGCAGATAAACGAGAAAACCGGAAACGTACGTGTAGTACGTTGAGGATTTTTGAAGTGAAATCTAACGCAGTAAGATTTGGAATTTAATGTGAACGAGAAAGGAAAGAACAATGGGAATAAAAAGATTCAAAGCCTATACACCATCAAGAAGAAATATGACAGTTTCTGATTATGCAGAAATTACTAAAAAGACACCAGAAAAATCTTTATTAGCAAAGAAAAAGAAAAATGCAGGAAGAAACTCATATGGTAGAATAACAGTAAGACATCAAGGTGGAGGAAATAGACAAAAATACAGAATTATAGATTTCAAAAGAAATAAAGATGATATGGAAGCAACAGTTATTGGTATCGAATATGATCCAAACAGAAGTGCAAACATAGCATTAATCAAATATGAAGACGGAACATTAAATTACATTATAGCACCACAAGGATTAACAGATGGAGATAAAGTAATATCTGGAGTAAATGCAGATATTAAACCAGGTAACTGTTTACCAATATCAAACATACCAGTAGGAACATTAATTCATAATATCGAATTAAATCCAGGTCAAGGTGGAAAATTAGTAAGAGTTGCTGGACAAAGTGCACAATTAATGGCTAAAGAAGGAAAATATGCACATGTAAGATTACCATCAGGAGAAATGAGATTAATCTTAGCTAGATGTAGAGCTACAATAGGTGTAGTTGGAAACTCTGACCATGAAAATGTAAAATTAGGTAAAGCAGGTAAAACAAGACACTTAGGAATTAGACCTACAGTTAGAGGTTCTGTAATGAACCCAGTAGATCACCCTCATGGTGGTGGTGAAGGTAGAGCTCCAATAGGACACGCAGGACCAATGACACCTTGGGGTAAACCAGCATTAGGATATAAGACAAGAAATGCTAAAAAGAAATCAAATAAATTTATAGTAAAGAGAAGAAAGTAGAATAGGAGGAAAATCATATGTCAAGATCAAGTAAGAAAAAACCTTTCATAGCACCAGAATTATTAAAAAGAGTAGAAGCTATGAATGAAAGTGGAAACAAAGAAGTAATCAAGACATGGTCAAGAGCTTCAACAATATATCCACAAATGATTGGACACACAATTGCTGTTCATGACGGTAGAAAACATGTACCAGTATATATTACAGAAGAAATGATAGGTCATAAATTAGGTGAATTTGCTCCTACAAGAACATTTAAAGGTCATGCAGGAGAAAAAACTACAAAGAAATAAAAAATTAATTTAAGGAGGGAATTGTAGTGGAAGAAACAGCAATAATGGAAGCAAAAGCAACATTAAGATATGCTAGAATATCTGCAAGAAAAGTAAAAATAGTTGCAGACTTAATAAGAGGAAAAGACGTTGATGAAGCTTTAGCAATCGTAAAATTTACACCAAAAGCATCATCAGTAATTATAGAAAAATTATTAAAATCAGCAATCGCAAATGCTGAAAACAATCATGATATGAAACATGAAAATTTATATGTTGCTGAAATATATGCAAATCAAGGTCCAACATTAAAGAGAATAAGACCTGCAGCAAAAGGTTCAGCAGTTAGAATTAGAAAAAGAACAAGTCATATAACAATAGTGTTAAAAGAAAAGGAGGCATAGGTTAGATGGGACAGAAAGTACATCCAACAGGTGTAAGAGTTGGAATAATAAAAGACTGGAAAGCTAAATGGTATGCAGATTCTAAAAACTTTGCAGATTATTTAGTAGAAGACCAAAAAATCCGTAAATTTTTAAAGAAAAAATTATACGCAGCTGGAATTTCTGATATCGAAATCGAAAGAACAGCAAAAATGATTAAAGTTAATGTTCATGCAGCTAAACCAGGAATAATAATCGGAAAAGGTGGAGCTGGAGCAGAAAGCTTAAAAGCTGAATTAACAAAATTAATAGGAAAAGATATAAACATAAACATAGTTGAAGTAAAATCAGTAGATACAGATGCACAATTAGTTGCAGAAAATATCGCTGGACAACTAGAAAGAAGAATTTCATTCAGAAGAGCAATGAAACAATGTATGCAAAAATCTATGAAAGCAGGAGCTTTAGGAATAAAGACTGCAGTATCTGGAAGATTAGGTGGAGCCGATATGGCTAGAACAGAATTCTACAAAGAAGGAACAATTCCACTACAAACTTTAAGAGCTGATATTGATTATGGATTTGCAGAAGCAGATACAACATATGGAAAAATCGGTGTTAAAGTTTGGATATATAAAGGAGAAGTTCTTCCAGCTAAAAAAGTGGAAGGAGGAGACAGATAATGCCATTAATGCCTAAAAAAACAAAATATAGAAAAATGCAAAAAGGTAGAAATAGAGGAAAAGCAACAAGAGGAAATAAAGTAACAGATGGAGAATATGGAATACAAGCTGTTGAAGCAGGATTAATTAGAGGAAATCAAATAGAAGCAGCACGTATTGCAATGACACGTTATACAAAAAGAGGTGGAAAAGTTTGGATTAAAATATTTCCAGACAAACCAATAACACAAAAACCAGCCGGAACTCGTGGTGGTAAAGGTAAAGGTAATGTTGAATATTGGGTAGCAGCTGTAAAACCAGGTAGAGTTATGTTTGAAATAGCAGGAGTACCAGAAGCAACAGCTAGAGAAGCCTTGAGATTAGCTATGAATAAATTACCAATCAAATGTAAATTTGTAGCAAAAGAAAATGTAAGCAAGGTGGGTGATAGTGATGAAGATAAATAAGATTAGAGAAATGTCTTCACCAGAATTAGAAAAAGAATTAGGTGAACTAAAAACAGAATTATTTAAATTAAAATTTAGTTTAGCTACTAACGGATTAGATAACCCAATGAAAATTAAAGAGGTTAAAAAAGATATAGCTAAAATAAATACTGTATTAACAGAAAGAAAAATAGCAGAAGCAAAGGCTTAATTATAAAATTAGACACAAATTTAAGAGAAGGTAATCATTAATTCATACGGGTAAGGGACATATCTTGTCCCAAAAGAAATACCTATGAAGAAGATGTGTCCCTTGTCCAATAAGAAGGAGGTATAAAACCTATGGAAGAAAGAAATCTTCGTAAAGTTATGGTAGGAACTGTTACATCTGACAAAATGGATAAAACAGTAGTTGTTTCAGTAGAAACAAGTGTAAGCCATAAAATGTATGGAAAAACAGTAAAAAGAACATACAAATTAAAAGCACATGATGAAGAAAATAAATGTGAAATAGGAGATAAAGTAAAAGTAATGGAAACAAGACCACTTTCTAAAGATAAGAGATGGAGAGTAGTTGAGATTCTTGAAAAAGGAGGAAAATAAATCATGGTACAACAACAATCAATATTAAAAGTTGCTGACAATACTGGAGCAAAAGAAATTATGTGTATCAGATGTATGGGTGGATCATTTAAGAAAACAGCTAACATCGGTGATGTAATAGTTGCCTCTGTTAAAGCAGCAACACCAGGTGGCGTTGTTAAAAAAGGTGATGTAGTTAAAGCTGTAATAGTAAGAACAAAACAAGGTTTAAGAAGAGCTGATGGTTCTTATGTAAAATTTGATGAAAATGCAGCAGTAATAATCAAAGATGATAAAACACCAAAAGGAACACGTATATTTGGCCCAGTTGCAAGAGAATTAAGAGAAAAGGATTATATGAAAATATTGTCATTAGCACCAGAAGTTCTATAATCCACTATAATAATAAATAGTGAAGAAGGAGGTTAAACTCAATGAAAATCAAAAAAGGAGATACAGTCCAAGTTTTATCTGGAAATGATAAAGGTAAAAAAGGAGAAGTATTAGAAGTTATGCCTAAAGACTCAAAAGTAGTTGTAAAAGGTGTAAATGTTAGAAAAAAACATATCAAACCTAGAAGACAAGGCGAAGAAGGTGGAATTATCCCAGTTGAATGTGCAATTAACAGTTCAATAGTTAACGTAGTATGTTCAAAATGTGGAAAAGCTACTAGAGTTGGATATCAAATTGAAGATGGTAAAAAAGTTCGTGTTTGTAAAAAATGTGGAACTAAAATAAAATAAGAATTGAAAGGAGGAATAACTAGTAATGGAAAAATTAAGAGAACAATATGAAAAAGAAGTAATTCCAGCATTAATGAAAAAATTTGAATATAAATCAGTTATGCAAGTTCCAAAACTTGACAAAATAGTTATAAATATCGGTTTAGGAGATACAAAAGATAATCCTAAATCATTAGAAAATGCAATGAATGACTTAGCTCAAATTACAGGTCAAAGACCAATGATCACTAAAGCTAAAAAATCTATTGCAGCATTCAAATTAAGAGAAGGAGCACATGTAGGATGTAAAGTTACATTAAGAGCTGACAAAATGTATGATTTTGCATACAAACTATTTAATGTAGCACTACCAAGAGTTAGAGACTTTAGAGGAGTTTCTGCAAATTCTTTTGATGGAAGAGGAAATTATTCTATGGGATTAAAAGAACAATTAGTATTCCCAGAAATTGAATATGATAAAGTAGACAAATTAAGAGGTATGGATATCATATTCGTAACAACTGCTGAAACAGACGAAGAGGCAAAAGAGCTATTAAAATTATTAGGAATGCCTTTTAAAGCTTAAATTAAGGAGGAGAAAAAATAATGGCTAAAAAATCTATGAAAGTAAAACAAGCTAGACCACAAAAATACAAAACAAGAGAATATAATAGATGTAAAATTTGTGGTAGACCACATGCTTACATTAGAAAATATGGAATTTGCCGTGTATGTTTCAGAGAATTAGCACACAAAGGTGAAATTCCAGGTGTAAAAAAAGC
>CAKPDZ010000070.1 GCA_934149155.1 uncultured Clostridia bacterium
ATATATGTTAAAAATAAAATATATAATGTAGTTGTAAAATAGGGGGAGTTTTACTGAGAGGTTAACTCCCTCTTTTGGTGCTAGAACAAAGGAGATTACATAGATTGTTCTATTGACAAATTTGTATAAAAAATATAAAATATGAATGTATTTTCTATAATAAAGGAAAGTGAGTAACATGTTAATAGATATAAATGAAGCCAAAAAAGCATTTAAAGAATATGTAAAAAAATACAATCCAGAAGATGAAAAAATAAAAATTAAAATATCGCATATAGAAAGAGTAGCTCAAAATTCAAGAAGAATAGCAGAAAATTTAGGCTTAAATCAAGAAGATATAGAATTAGCTGAATTAATAGGGTTATTACATGATATAGGAAGATTTGAACAAGTTCGCTTGTATCATACATTTGTAGACAAAGACAGTATAAACCATGGAGAATATGGAACCAAAATTTTATTTGAAGAAGGCTTAATCAGAAAATTTATTAAAGAAGACAAATTTGATAAGATTATAAAATTAGCTATTATCAATCATAATAGAGCTGAAATTCAAGAAGGAATATCAGAAAGAGAAAAATTGCATTGTAAGATAATTAGAGATGCAGATAAAACAGATATATTTAAAATATTGGTAACAGGAGATAAAAAAGCAATATGGGAAAAGGCTGATTTGTCAAATGATAAAATTTCAGACGAAATTTATAGAGAATTTATGGAAGAACAAAAAATAAATTATAGAGAAAGAAGAACAAGTGCTGACATATTGGTTAGTCATTTTTGCTATATTTATGATTTAAATTTTTCAGAAACAAAGGAAATAATAAAAGAGAATAAATATATAGAACAATTATACAAAAGGTTTACATTCAATGATGCAGAAACAATGAAAAGATTTAACAATATATATAAGATTTCAAAAGAATACATAGAAAAATAAAAAGAAGGAGAAAACTAAATGTCGAAAAAATTAATCATAACAGAAAAGCCATCTGTAGCAATGGAATTTGCAAAAGTACTAAAAATAAATAGCAATAGAAAAAATGGTTATATCGAATCAGATGACTGGATTATAACATGGTGTGTAGGACATTTAGTAACAATGAGTTATCCAGAAGTATATGATGAAAAATTAAAATTTTGGAGACTAGACACATTGCCATTTATACCACATGAATGGAAATACGAAATTATTCCAGCAGTTCAGAACCAGTTTAATATTGTTAAAAGTTTATTACAAAGAGAAGATGTAGAAGAAATATATAATGCAGGAGACTCTGGGCGAGAAGGAGAATATATACAAAGGCTTGTATTTATGATGGCAAAACCAAATCCAAAAGCAAAAATCAAAAGAGTATGGATAGATTCGCAAACAGAAGAAGAAATAAGAAGAGGAATAAAAGAAGCAAAAGATGAAAGTGAATATGACAGTTTATCAGATTCAGCATATTTAAGAGCAAAAGAAGATTATTTAATAGGAATAAACTTTTCGCGATTATTATCAATTATTTATGGTAGAAGAGTAGCAAAAGAAATAAACGAAGATAAAGCATCTATTTCTATTGGTAGAGTAATGACATGTGTTTTAGGAATGGTAGTATCAAGAGAAAGAGAAATACGAAACTTTGTAAAAACTAAATATTATAAAGTGATTGGTGAATACGGAGATGAACAAGGCTCTTTTAAAGCAGAATGGAAAGTAAACGAAAAATCAAAAATGTTTGAAAGTAACAAATTGTATAATGAAAGTGGATTTAAAAAAGAAGAAGATGCAAAAGAATTTATAAAAAGTTTAGCAGGAAAAAAAGCAGTAATAACAGAACTAAAAAAATCAACACAAAAAGAAAAGCCACCATTATTATTCAATTTAGCAGAAGTCCAAAATGAATGTACAAAAAAATTCAAAATAAAACCAGATGAAACACTAGAAATTATCCAAAATTTATATGAAAAAAAATTGGTAACTTATCCTAGAACTGATGCAAGAGTACTTTCAACAGCAGTAGCTAAAGAAATATCAAAAAACTTAAATGGATTAGCAAAAGGATATAAAGATGAAGAAGTACAAAGGCTTTTAAATAAAATGATAACCGAAAAATATTCAACTAATTTAGTAAAAACTAAATATGTTAATGATAGTAAAATAACAGATCACTATGCAATAATACCTACAGGACAAGGCTACGAGAACTATGATAGATTGCCAGAATTACATAAAAAAGTTTATAATACAATAGTAAAAAGATTTATTGCCATATTTTATCCACCAGCAGAATACAATAAAATAAATTTAACAATAAATGTAGAAGAAGAAACATTTTGTGCTAGTGGAAAGGTTTGCAAAAATCAAGGATATTTAGAAGTGTTAAAACCTAAGAAACAAACAGAACAATCCACAGAAAAGGAACAAACTGTGGAAAGTGAGGCTGAAAAAGACGAAAGTAATTTAGAAATATTGAGAAAATTGAAAAAAGGTCAAGAAGTAGAAACAAAAAATTATGAAATAAAAGATGCTGAAACTTCGCCACCTTCAAGATACAATTCAGGCTCAATTATTTTAGCGATGGAGAATGCAGGAAAATTAATTGAAGAAGAAGAACTAAGAGAACAGATAAAAGGTGCTGGAATTGGAACAAGTGCAACAAGAGGCGAAATAATAAAAAAACTAGAAAGAATAAATTATATTGCTATAAATTCTAAAACTCAAATAGTTACTCCAACTAAAAAGGGAGAAGTTATATATGATGTAGTATATTATTCAATGCCTGATATGCTTAATCCGAAACTTACAGCTAGTTGGGAAAAGGGGTTAGATATGGTAGCTAAAAAAGAAATTAAATCAGATGAATTTATGACAAAATTAGAAAATTATATAAATTCTAAGTTTAATAAATTAGTTGTAAAATATTAAAAAAGCAAGCCTATAAAGCTAGGCTCGCTTTTTGCTTATTTGTAAGGGCAACGATTTCTGCCTGCCATGTTTCCTGCACAAGCATTTGGAATTACTCCAAACCGTTCCTTGGCTGCTGCCTGTGTTTCTGCTATGGTCTTACGAATACAACTTCCTTTGCATTCGCAACAATACTTGCTTTTTTTTGGTGCTTTTGAATTAAACATGGTTGTCTCCTTCTACCAACCTTAGTGGCTGGATTTTAAATAAAAAATACTATAAGCTACAACTATATTATACTATAAATTAGTTAAAAAGTCAAAAAATGTTTATTTTTTTAGAAAGATATGATATAATTACTATATTAAACCAAAAGGAATGAGATAAAAATGAATACAATATTAGGAGAATTAGGAAAAAATCCGAAGTTTTGTGAATATATAAAAAATATAGAAAATAAAAAAAGCCCGATAGCTATATCGGGCTTAACAGACGTTGGAATGGTACAAATGTTATCTGCAACAAAAGAATTTTCCAAAAAGCCAATCTGTATAATTACATATAATGAAATACAAGCAAGAAAAATTATAGAAGATTTAAAATATTTTACAGATAAGATAATATACATTCCTAAAAAAGAGATAGTAACATATGACTATGTAGCAGAAAGCAAAGACTTGCCATATGAAAGAATAGAAGCACTAAATCAAGTTCAAGAAATGAAAACAGGAATAGTAGTAACAACAATAGAAGCGGTATCACAAAAAATGATAAGCAAAAAAGAATTATACAAAAATGTTTTGAAATTCAAAATAGGAGAAGAACATAAGTTAGAAGAAGTAAAACAAAAACTTATAGATTTAGGATATGTAAGATATGACTTAATAGATGGAAGAGGACAATTTAGTGTAAGAGGTGGAATTGTAGATGTATCAATAACAGACAAAAAAGGAATAAGAATAGAATTCTGGGGAGACGAAGTAGACTCAATCAGATATTTCAATATAGTAAGTCAAAGGTCAACAGAAAATACAGATACAGCAACGATATTTCCAGCACATGAATATTTATTAGAAACAGATATTGCCACAGTAATAAACAAAATTGAAAATACAATATATAATGACAACTTACAAGAACAAGTAAAACAAGACATAGAAACAATAAGAAGTGGAAATTATATAAGCAAAATAGATAAATACTTAAACAGCTTTTACGAAAAACAAGAAACAATATTAGATTATTTAAATGATAAATTTATAATAGCATTAGATGAAATAAATAAAATAAATCAAAGAATAGAAAATGTAAATTTAGATAGCCAAAATGTAATGCAATTATTAGCAGAAAAAGGGAAAATAGTACCAGATGCAATAAAAACAATAATGAATTATATTCAATTTGAAGAGAAAATAGAAAAAAGACAATTAATATATCTTGCAAAGACAGATGATGAGTTAAAAATACAAGCAGAAAAATATAATTGGATATATAAAGAAAAGAACTTTTATAAAAGTGAAATAGAAATACTATTTAAAGAATTAATAAAAGCACAAGAAGCAAAAAAGAAAATATATATTTTGGCAGAAACAAAAGAAAAAGCAAAAAAAATATGTACATTACTAAATGAACATGAAATAATAAATAAATATGAAGAAAAATTAGACAAAACAATAATAGTAAAAAATACAGAAAGCTTAGTAACAGTTACAGTAGGAAAACTATCAGCAGGATTTGAATGTTTTGACACAAATCAACTTGTTATAACATCACAAGAACTAATAGAAGGAGAAAAAAGAAAAACATATAAGTCATCAGCATTTAAAGAAGGAGAAAAAGTAGTATTTGCAGACTTAAAAATAGGAGATTATGTAGTACACAAAAATTATGGAATAGGAATTTTTATAGGAGTAAATACTATAACTGCAGATGGAACAACAAAAGACTATATAAAAATCAAATATTATGGTGATGACATCTTATATGTACCAACAAATCAATTAGACAGCATCAGAAAATATGTTGGTGGAGATGAAGGTGGACTAAAAGTAAATAAATTAGGTTCAAAAGAATGGTTAAAAACAAAAGCAAAAGTAAAGAAAAATTTAAGAGAAGTAGCTAAAGAATTAATAGAACTATATGCAAAAAGAGAAAAAGCAAAAGGATATGCATTCCCAAAAGATTCACCATGGCAAAATCAATTTGAAGACAG
>CAKPDZ010000071.1 GCA_934149155.1 uncultured Clostridia bacterium
AGTGGTTCAGAATTTATAGAAATGTTTGCAGGACTTGGAGCATCAAGAGTAAGAAAATTATTTGATAAAGCAAGAAAGCTAGCACCATGTATAGTATTTATAGATGAGATTGACGCAATAGGATCAAGAAGATCAAGTAACAGTGGAGCTGAATCAGAAAATAATCAAACACTAAATCAATTATTAGTAGAAATGGATGGATTCTCATCAGAAGAAACAATAATTGTTTTAGCAGCAACAAACAGACCAGAAATGCTAGATAAAGCTTTACTAAGACCAGGTAGATTTGATAGACAAGTAACAGTGCCTGCACCAGATTTACCAGGAAGAGAAGCAATATTAAAAATACATGCTAAAGATAAAAAATTAGCAGAAGATGTATCATTATACAGTATTGCAGAAGATACAGCAGGATTTACAGGAGCTGAACTTGCAAACATTTTAAATGAAGCTGCAATAATTGCAACAAAGAAAAATCATGAAGCAATAACAAATGCAGACTTAGACGAAGCAGTAAAAAAAGTAACTGTAGGTCTAGAAAAAACAAGCAGAAAAATATCAGAAAAAGATAAAAAACTAACAGCATATCATGAAGCTGGACATGCAATAGTAAGTCAATTTTTACCAACACAAACAGCAGTAAAAGAAGTATCAATCATTCCAAGAGGAATGGCTGGAGGATATACTATGTACAAATCTGATGAAGACAAGTACTATATATCAAAAACAGAAATGCAAGAAAAACTAATTGCATTACTAGGAGGAAGAGCTGCAGAAAAACTAATATTAGACGATATTTCAACAGGAGCAAGTAATGATTTAGAAGTAGCAACTCAAATTGCAAGAGATATGATAACAGTCTATGGAATGAGTGATGAGATAGGAACAATATCTTTTAAAGATAGTGATGGTCAAATGGATTATCAAATGTTTGGAGAAGATATGCAAGATGCAATAGGAAAAGAAGTTAAAAGGTTAATAGATACTGCATATAGAGATGCACAAGAAATCTTAAAACAAAATGTTGAAACATTACATGCTATTGCTAAAGAATTAATGACAAAAGAAAAAATAAATGAGCAAGAATTTAATAAATTCTTTATGTAAGTGCACATTTGCACAGCAAAGAACCGGTCTTAAATGTGCATAAGGAAGGGGAACTATAGAAAAATGAGTGATTTTGCTGAATATATTTTAAATGAAAAAGATTTAATATCAAAGATTGAAATAATATATTTTTTAGCTCCAAAATTAAAAATAAATTTTGATAAATCAGCTGTATTTAAAACAGAAATAGCAAGAATGTTTTTAAAATATGCTGATATCAATGTTGATAGTAATTTGGTTTTAACAGCAAGTTTATTATGTAATTGCAAAAAAGTGGATGATTCTCAAAAATTAGGAAAAATGAGAACTTATGCAAAAGAAGGTGCTGAATACTTAGAGCAATTAGGATTTGAAAAAAGATTTTGTAAAATTTGTGAAGGTGTAAACAGATATAGTGAGAATCCAAGAGAAAAAGAAAGTGATATTTTAGAATTAGCAGACCAATTTGGAGGAATGTTAATTGATAGACCAGAGAGAATTGCATTTAATTGTGATGAAGCTTTGGTATTACTTGAACACAGAAATTTAAAATCTGCATACAACAGATATCTAGAAACTTTTAGAGAATTCGCAGAAAAAATGGATACAATAGAAATACCAGGAAATGTTAATACAACAATTTTTGCAAGATTACAAAAATTGATGAGAGAATCTAAGGATGTGCCTGAGTTTGTAAAAAATATTGCAGAAGATTATTCAATTTGCGTAGATGAAAAATTAAAGGAACTAGAAGAAATTGCAAAATCAGCAAAAGAGACAGCTAATAGAGCAATGTTTACTAGTGAAACAGAAGAAAAAATTTTAAAATATGCAAAAATTGAGGATAAATAATAGGAGGAATTATAATGTACGAAGTATTTGCAGATTTACATGTACACATAGGTAGAAGTGAAACAGGCAAACCAATTAAAATAACTGCCGCTCGAAGTTTGAATTTTGCTAATATTGCAAAAGAATGTGCAGAAAGAAAAGGAATAAATATTGTAGGAATAATAGATTGTGCATCACCATATGTAATTGAAGATATAGAAAAATTCTTAAAAACAGGCGATGCTTATGAACTTGAAGATGGTGGAATAATATACAAAGATAAAGTATGTATATTATTAGGAAGTGAAGTTGAAACTTCTGAAAAAGGTAGAAATGGAAAAAGTGGAGCTGCACATAATGTATGCTTTTTTCCACACTTAAGTGACATAAAAGGATTTTCAAAAGAGATGAGTACTCATATAAAAAATATAACATTAAGTACTCAAAGGTCAAACATATCAGGATATGAGTTGATTGATATTGTTGAAAAATATAATGGGATTCTGATACCAGCACATATATTTACACCATTTAAGAGTTATTATGGAAATTGCACAGACAGGTTAAAAAACATATTTAAAGAAAAATATGATAAAATTTTTGCTGTAGAATTAGGATTAAGTTCTGATACATTTTTAGCAGATATGATTTCAGAATTAGAAGATAAGACATTTGTTACAAATTCTGATGCTCATTCATTACCTAAAATTGCTAGAGAATACAACAAAATGTTGGTTAATGATATTAGTTTTAAAGAAGTTGTAAAAGCTTTGAAAAATGAAGATGGAAGAAAGATTTTAGCTAATTATGGATTAGATCCAAAACTTGGTAAATACCATAGAACACATTGCGATAATTGTGATTGCACAATTGAAACAAAGGAACCTGTTGAAGTTTGCCCTAAGTGTGGAAGTACAAAAGTTACTTTTGGCGTTTTTGATAGAATTGAATTAATAAAAGACAAAGAGACTACAAAAAGTCCTGAAAATAGACCGCCATACATATATCAAATTCCTTTAAGTTTTATTCCAGGAGTTGGAGGAAAAACTATTGAGAAATTGTTGGATAATTTTGAAACTGAAATGAATATTTTACATAAGTTATCAGAGGATGATATTGAGGCTATTGTTGGAGAGAAGATTGCTAAAAATATTGTGAATGCTAGAGAGGGTAACATGAAGGTTGAGTCTGGTGGCGGAGGTAACTATGGAAAAGTTACTGCTTCTTAAGATTGCAATAAATGTGAACATGATAAATTTCATGTTCTTTTTTTATGGACAAATGAATAGACATTAGTAAATCTATTTATAAGGAGAATGTTATGCGAAAGAAGAAAAATGAAATTTTTACTGCAATCAAAGAAGATATAATAAATAATGCAAAATCATATTTTATAGTATTGATAATATTTGCTGTCGGAGTATTTTTAGGAGTGATGTTTATCAATCAAATGCAGGACAAAGGTGATATAGAAAAATATATAAATACATATGTAGATGAAACCAAAGGTCTAGAAAACGGAAAATATTTAGAAGAACTACAAAAAGACATATTAAGTAATATAGGATTAGTATTGGCATTATGGTTTGCTGGAACAACGATAATAGGAATACCAATAGTACTTGGAATAATACTAATTAGAGGCTTTTGTCTTGGTTATACAATCGCATCATGTGTATTTGTATTAGGAAGAATGAAAGGAATAATATTTATATTAATAACAATATTTTTGCAAAATATTATATTTATACCAGCATTAATGATATTAGGAGTAAGTAGTATAAAATTATATAAATCAATTATAAAAGATAGGAGAAAAGAAAATATAAAATTATCAATATTAAAACATAGTATTGTTTCAATTGGAATTATGATTGCACTAATTTTAAGTTCGATAATAAAGATTGAAATTTCATACAGGTTAATTGTAAGTTTAATTAAATATTTTTAAAAATATAGATAAAAACACTTTACTTTTTACTAAAAATTTGATATAACATAATAGCAATCAGTTATGTAAATAATTGATGTAAGACAATAAAAATTTATCATAGGTGGGGGAAAAAATGGAAGAACAATTAAACTTATTTTTTGGATTTTTAGAGAATGAAAAGAAGGTGTCTGTAAATACACTTCAATCATATAAAAGAGATTTAAAACAATTTGAAAAATACTTAGAGACAAGTGGAGAAAAATATAAAGATTTAACAGACGAAGGAATAAAAGATTATATAAAATACATGCAAAACGAAGGAAAAAAGCCATCAACAATATCAAGAGGGCTAGCATCAATAAGATCATTTTACCAATATGAGGCAAAGAATAAAGTAGTTGAAAAAGACCCAACAGAAGGAATTCAATCACCTAAAATAGAAAAAAGAGTACCAAGTGTATTAACATCAAATGAAGTAGCCTTATTATTAGATCAACCAAAAAATGTTGATTTAAAAGGGACAAGAGATAAGGCAATGCTAGAATTTGCATATGCTACAGGAATGAGAGTAACAGAAATAATATCACTAAATGTAGAAGACATAAATTTAGAAACAGGATATGCAACATGCAAAAACGGTAAAAAAGAAAGAACAGTACCAATTGGAGAAATGTCATTAAAAGCATTAAAAGATTATATGTTAAATGCAAGAAATACAATAATAAAAGATGATAATGAAAAAGCATTATTTGTAAATGTAAATGGACAACGTTTAACAAGACAAGGATTCTGGAAAATTATAAAATATTATAAAGAACAAGCACACATAGACAAAGATATAACACCACATGTATTAAGACATTCATTTGCAACACATTTATTACAAAATGGAGCAGATTTAAAATCAATTCAAACAATGCTTGGACATTCAGATATATTATCAACTCAAATATATATGCAATTTCAAGATGAATCATTAAAAAATGTATATAAAAAAGCTCATCCAAGAGCATAGTAAAAAATTGTCAGAAGGGACGTAAAATAAACGTAACTTTTTGACAATTTTTTTGCACATTTTGGAACATTTGGGACCGGTTCTTAAATGTTCCAAATGTTCATAATGTCCTTGCATTTTTCTAGGTATTATAGTAAAATAAGAAAAAAACTGCACAGCAGAGAACCGGTCCCAAATGTGCAAAATGTTATAGGAGAAGAAAGTGAAAAAGAAAAAAGTATTATTTATATCAAGT
>CAKPDZ010000072.1 GCA_934149155.1 uncultured Clostridia bacterium
GAATCGTTATTTGCAATATAGGTGCTCAAAGTATTTATTTTAAATAATTTGTGACAAATGATTGACTAACCTACAAATCAAAAGATATTTTCAATAGAAAGAATATTGTTTTAAATATAATAATGTGGTATACTAATTGAGATAAAAATAATTAATAAATCTGACAAAAAGGTACATCCATTTTGACAGAAAAGAGGAAAAATAAAATGGAAAATATAGTAATAGGAATAGAAGGAACAGTTGGAGCTGGAAAAACATCAATATGCAGAGAATTATTAAAAGACATAGAAAATTCAATAATACTACATGGTGGAGAGATATATAGAGCAATAGTGTATGGAATGATGCAAAACCAAATAGAAAACGCACAAAATTTAGATGCATTTGATATTATGAAAAAGCTTGGAATAGAAATCAAATTAGAAAATAAAGAAACAGTAATATATATGAATGGAAAAAAAGTAGATGAAAAAGATTTGCAATCAAAAAAATCATCTATGGCAGTTTCAAAAGTTAGTAACACTGCAGATAATACAAGATTATATCAATTTGGAAAAGAACTAATAGATAAATATAGACAAAAATATAATGTGATTTTATCTTCAAGAGATATAATAAAAATGTATCCTGATGTTACATATCACTTTTTTATTGATGCTTCAATAGAAGAAAGAACAAATAGAAAATATATGCAATATAATAAAGAAATACCAAAAGAACAAATTAGAGAAATGATTCAAGTTAGAGATGAACTTCAAGAAAAATCAGGATATTATAAAATATATCCACAAACAAGAATTATAGATGTAACAAATTGCAAAAGTGCGAAAGAATCAGAAGAATTGGTATTAGAAAACATGAAGGAGGCCATTAAAATTGGAATTTAGAAATAAAAAATTAGAAAAATTTGAAGAAATGTTACCAAATCAAAAAATAGCAGTAATTGGGCTTGGGGTTAGCAATATACCATTGATAGACTACCTTTATAATAAGCATGCAGATGTATCAGTATTTGACGATAGAGAAGAAGAGAAGTTAAGTAAAGAAGTTATAAGTAAAATTAAATCATATGGATTTAAACAATATTTAGGAGCTGGAAATCTAGAAAATTTACAAGGATTTGATTTAATATTTAGATCACCAAGTTGCTTGCCAACTAAGCCAGAATTAGTTAAAGAAGCAAACAGAGGAGCAATAATTACAACTGAAATTGAACAATTAATGAAATTAGCACCTTGCAAAATTATAGGAATTACAGGTAGTGATGGAAAAACAACAACAACAACATTAACAGCAGAAGTTTTAAAAAATGCAGGTTATACAGTTTACAAAGGTGGAAATATAGGAATCCCACTATTTACAAAATTAAACGAAATAAAACCAGAAGATATAATTGTATTAGAATTAAGCAGTTTTCAATTAATGAACATGCAAATTAGCCCAGAAATATCAGCAATAACTAATATTACACCAAATCATTTAAATGTACATAAAGATTATCAAGAATACATAGACGCAAAAAAAACTATTTTTAAATATCAAAATGAAAATGGAATATTGGTTTTGAATGCTGACAATGAAATTACAAATTCTTGTAAAGATGAAGCAAATGGAAAAGTAATAATGTTTAGTAGTAAGCAAAAGCTTGAAAATGGATTTATAGTAGACCAAGATGGAATAATTAAAGAATGTAATGATGGAATAAGAAGACATATATTAAATACTAAAGATATGAAACTAAAAGGAATGCATAATTTCCAAAATGCATGTACAGTATTAGCATTAACCAAAGGTCTTGTAGATACAGATGATGCAGTAAAAACAATAAAACAATTTGAGGGAGTACATCACAGACAAGAATATGTGCGTACAGTTGATGGAGTAGAATGGTATAATGATTCTGCAAGTACAAGTCCAACGAGAGGAATTTCAGCATTAAATGCATTTAAAGATAGAGAAATTGTGTTAATTGCTGGTGGAGCTGACAAGAATTTAGATTATACCCCAATAGGAAAGCCAATAGTAGATAATGTAAAATGCTTGATTTTAATAGGTCAAACAGCTAATAAAATTTATGAAGCTGTTAAGAAGGAATTAGAGTATCAACACAAAGAAATGGATATTCATATGTGTGAAACATTTAAACAAAGTATGGAGTTAGCAAAAAGAATTGCTAAGCCAGGTCAAATTGTTTTATTTTCACCTGCTAGCACAAGTTTTGATATGTTTAAAGATATGTATGATAGAGGAAATCAATTTAAGGATATGGTTATGAAATTTTAAAATTGCACATTTGGGACCGGTTCTGTTTTGCGCACTGCACATTTGGGACCGGTTCTGTTTTGTGCATTGCGCATTTGGGACCGGTTCTGTTTTGTGCACTTTTGCACATAAATTAGATTAGAACATATAATGTATTATGAATTTTAAAAGAAAGGAATGAATTTAAGATGAATGATTCATTATATGAAGACTATATGAGAAGTGTATTAGGCTATCAACCTATGAATAATTATCAAGATACATATAACTATAATAATTATGACAATTATTCAAGTTATGATGCATTGCCTGTAATGGCGCATATGCAAAATCAAGGAATGCAAATGATGAATAGTATGATGCCAATGCAAAATCAAAATATGCAATCTATGTCTGCAAGACCAATGACGGCAATGAGTAATATACAAATTAAAGAGCTGGAAAAATGCTATCCAGAGATATACCAGATAGTATATCCTATGGTGCAAAAAGCATGTGCAGAAAATAGAGGAGAAATTACAAGAGAATTAGTAGACAGACTAACAGATGAAATCTATTCTGCGGTAGAAGACAGAGAGCTTGTTCAAGATAGAGGAGAAGCGGAAACTACAAAAATAGATGCAAAATCTACAACAACAAACACTGGAAAAATCGAGAAAAATAAAGAAGATAGATATTGTCAAAACTGTGATAGCAGACAAAGAAATACAGGTTTAAATGATATAATTCGTATATTATTATTAAGAGAATTATTGGGAAGACCGGGTTTTCCTGGATTTAGACCTCCTAGACCACCACCACCTCCTCCACCAAGACCACCTCGTCCTCCAATGAGACCGCCAATGGGTCCTGGACCAGGAAGACCACCTAGACCAAGAGGAGGAGAGATGGATATATATGAGTCACCTAAATATTTTTCTTCATTAGAGGATGGAGAGTTGGAATACTAGGGGGATTAACATAAAGATGAACAAAATAGTACCAGTCTTATGCACAAAACAGAACCGGTCCCAAATGCGCAGTGAGCAAAACAGAACCGGTCCCAAATGCGCAAAAAAGTTGTCAAAAGGTTTATACCAATTGACAACTTAATTTTTTTATTCCCACTCAATTGTTGCTGGTGGTTTAGAAGTAATATCATAAACTACTCTATTAACATGTTTAACCTCATTAACAATTCTACTAGAAACTTTTTCTAACACTTCATATGGAATTTTGCTCCAAACACCAGTCATAAAGTCAGTAGTTTCAACAGCTCTTAAAGCAACTGTATAATCATAAGTTCTTTCATCACCCATAACACCTACAGATTTTAAATTAGTAAGAACTGCAAAGTATTGATTTATGTTTTTGTGTAATCCTGCAGTAGCAATTTCTTCTCTAAAGATAGCATCTGCATCTTTTAAAATAGTAAGCTTATCATCTGTAATATCTCCAATAACTCTAATTGCTAGACCTGGACCAGGGAATGGTTGCCTATAGACTAGATTTTCTGGAATGCCGAGTTCTAGACCAGTTTTACGAACTTCATCTTTAAATAAATTTCTTAAAGGTTCAACAATTTCTTTAAAATCAACATAGTCAGGAAGTCCTCCAACATTATGATGGCTCTTGATTACAGCACTTTTTCCAAGTCCACTTTCAATAACATCTGGGTAGATAGTACCTTGAACTAAGAAATCTACAGTTCCAATTTTCTTTGCTTCAGTTTCGAAAACTCTAATAAATTCTTCTCCTATTATTTTTCTTTTTCTTTCTGGATCAGTAACTCCAGCAAGTTTACTTAAAAATCTATCTTTGGCATCAACTCTGATGAAATTTAAATCATAATTTTCTGTAAAGATTTTTTCAACTTCGTCACCTTCGTTTTTTCTAAGTAACCCATGGTCAACAAATATACATGTTAAATTTTTTCCAATGGCTTTACTTAGAAGGACTGCTGCAACGGAGGAATCAACTCCACCAGATAGAGCACATAAAGCTTTTTTATCTCCAATTTTTTCTTTTAAAGATTTTATAGAATCTTCTACAAATGATGACATAACCCAATCTCCTGAACAGTTGCAAACATTATATAAAAAGTTTTTGATAACTTGTGTTCCATTTATTGAATTATTTACTTCTGGATGGAATTGAATTCCATATAAATTCTTTTCTTGGTTTTCCATTGCTGCATTTGGGCAAACTGGTGTATAACCAATTTTTTTGAAGCCTTGTGGTACTTCTTCTACATAGTCTGTATGACTCATTAAAAATACATTTGTGTTTTCAAATCCTTGGAATAGAGGAGAGGTATTATCTATATTTACATTTGTTTCACCATACTCTCTTGTTGTTGCAGATGCAACTTTTCCACCAAGTGTATGAGCCATTAATTGCATTCCGTAACAAATACCTAGGACAGGAATTCCTAATTCGAAAATTCCATCAGCGCATTTTGGAGAATCTTCGCCATATACACTTGCAGGTCCTCCTGTGAAGATTATTCCTTTTGGATTTTTTTCTTTTATTTTTTCTATTGAAATATTAAATGGTACAACTTCAGAGTATACATTACATTCTCTTACTCTACGAGCAATTAATTGATTGTATTGACCTCCAAAGTCTAATATTAAGATTAATTCTTTTGATTCCATAAAATCCTCCTT
>CAKPDZ010000073.1 GCA_934149155.1 uncultured Clostridia bacterium
ATTATATTTCAGATGTTTATAATACTTTAATAGTTAGAGATATAAATCAAAAATATAAAATAAGAAATATAGATGTTTTAAATAATCTAAATAATTATTTAATGGATAATATTTCAAATCTTACCTCCTCAAATAATATAACAAAGGTACTTAATAATAATAATGTAGCCATTACAGATAAAACTATAAGTAATTATATTAAATATTTATGTAATGCATTTGCATTTTATAAGGTTGCTAGATATGATATACGAGGAAAGAAATTATTAAGTACACAAGATAAATTTTATCTTTCAGATCATGCTTTTAGATATGCTTTACTAGGAACAACAAATATGGACTATGGTAGAATATATGAAAATATTGTTGCAATTGAATTATTACGTAGAGGATATGAAATATATGTTGGGACTTTGTATAATAAAGAAATAGATTTTGTTGCAACAAAAAGAAATGAAAAGATATATATTCAAGTATCTGATAACATTTCTGACGAAAATACATTACAGAGAGAGATAAAACCATTATTAGAGATAAAAGATGCATACCCTAAAATTATAATAGCAAGAACAAGACATGATTTATATCAATATGAAGGTATACAAATTTATGATATTGCAAATTGGTTATTTCAGTAAAACATAAAAAACATTTAGATATAAAATTATACAATGAATATTTAGAAAAAAAGAAACTTTTAAAGGATTATACAACAAGTTAAACATTTATATTAATGTTACGGAAATATTACAATTCTGTAACATTTTCTTTTTTTTACACAAAAGAAAAACTTTTATGATATAATTAAAATAAATTTTTATATATTTTGAAGGATGAATAAATGGAAAAAGAAATGTTTGATATAGAGAAATTTAATGTAATAAGTGATGAAGAAAATTACTATTTTTTTAGATCTTTAGAGCCAGGAGATATAGAAGATTTAGAAAAAGGTATTATTAAAGATGGAGATAGTTATAAAAGATTAAGAACAGACAGAGAAAGATGGGAAGAAACACATCAAGAAGCTCCAAGATGGAATGCAGAAAGCAAAGTTACATTAGAAGAAATGTATAATCACATAAAAATGCATTATAGTTTACAAACAAATTGTATCTCATTATCAAGCAATGCAAATGTAGCAAGAACATATGGAGAAGCATTTAGTGATAAATATGTTATGATAAAAGTTCCTAAAAAGGAAATGGGAGAAAAAGTATTTAATGCTGGACAATATATGTTAGATGAAATCGAGAAAAAAGTAGAACAAAGAATTACAGAAGGTGGAATTTCTGAAAATATATTAAAAGATTTACAAGAAGTAGAAAATGCCAAAACATCTGATGAAATTAAAGAATTAATAAAAATTAAATATAAAACACCGCAAAAATTAGATAAAAATAAAGCAAAACCAACAAAAGGAATAACATACAAATCGCCACATGCAAGAGTAAGTAGTTGGCAATCATTAAATGAAGAGCAAACATTAGAGAAAAATAAAGTAATTGCAAAACTTACAGTATTAGAACAGAAAAAATTAATGGAACCGTTAATTACACATTCAGCAAATAATAATTTATTAATACAAACAGTAGGAAGTGCGTTTGCTTCAAGTGAGCAAATATATTATGGTGATATTGAAGGTGATAGAGTAACAGATATATCAAAAGAAATTATGGATATATTTGGGCTATTACAGCAAGTTGAAGGACAGGACAAAGAAATTGTAGATGAACTAAAAAGAGAGGTAATTCGATTTGTAAATGATGGTAAGAAAATTGAAATGCCAGTCGATAGTATATTAATAAACGATACACAGGCCAGAGATGATATATCAATAGAAGAAATGTATGAATTGACAGATGGAAAAGTTGAATACGGACAGGCCAATTCTATTGTTAAGAATTTATTTTACTTAACTAAAGGACAAGTATCAGCAAGAGTGCTAGCTGATGAACTTAGAAAAATAACAAATAATAATCCTAAATATGAGCAAGTAATTAAATACATAGAAGAAAATGGATTTGAAATAGAACCTAAAATAATAACAAGGCAAAGTAATAAAGGCTATAAATTAAGCGAATCTGTTAATTTAAATTTAGCGAAAGATGAACAAATATTAGTAGATGAAATCAAAAAGTTATCTCCTGAAGAAATTGAGAATGTTTTACAAAACGGTGGATTTTCAAATGTTCAAGATGTTATAAGTAAAGTATACGGAAAACAAAATGAGCAAATAGATAAATCAAGATATTATGCAGAAGCAATAATATCACAATATGATTGGTCTCAAATAGGAATAGAAGAATTTAAAATTTCTGAAAGAAATGAACTAATTAAAAGATTACAAGATAAAAATTGTGTAGACATATATGAAAATTTAAGACAATCAGGAGTTGATACAAAACAAATTCCAACAATTTTATTAAATATTGCTACAAGACAAGGTTTTTATGAAGAATATGAAAAAGGTAATTTAGAACAGCTACTAAATACAAGACAAGATGTATTACAGAATAGTATTAATATAGAATTAGTTGAAAGGTTCTTAGGATATTATGATGTAGAAAATACAGAAATACGATTGAAAGATTATCAACAAAGAGCTTATGATAATGTAAATAAAATATTTGAAGACCATAAATTTGCACAAGTAATTTTGCCTACAGGAGCTGGAAAGAGTTTTGTTGCTTTAGCACAAATGCAAAAATATGCTGAGGAACATCCAGGCGAAAAAATGCTTTATTTAGCTCCTCAAGATGAAATATTAAATCAGATTAAAAATTATATTATAAAATATGTACATGGAAAACAAAATACAGTTGGAAAAACAGAAGATGAAATAATTGCAGAAATATTTCCTAATATATCATTTGAAACATATTCAGGATTACTTGCTAAAAGAGGGCAGGAAGTAATAAAAGAACAATATGGAATGATTGTATTAGACGAATTACATAGAACTGGTGCTAAAGAATGGGAAGGAAAAATTGATGGATTATTAGATAATCAAAATGAAAATGTAAAAGTATTAGGAATAACAGCTACACCTGTAAGAGATGTTGATGGAAGAGATATGGCAGAAGAAACAGCTAAAAAATTAGGGTATACAGATGAAGAAGTAAAGCAAAGAAAACATCTAGCATCTAATATGACATTAGAAAATGCAATAAGAATGGGATATGTTGTAAACCCCAAACTTGTTTATTGCAAATATGATTTGATTTCATCAGGTAAAATGGATGAATTGAGAGCAAAAATTGATGATATTGAAGATGAATCTAAAAGAGCAGAAGAATTAGAAAAGTATAATGAATTAAGACAAAAACTAAATAGAGAAATAGATGATGAAAGAGGAGAAGATGCGAGAAAACAACTTGAAGAAGAGGCAAGAAAAAATCTTGATAGTGGAATTGGAAAAGAAGAGATATTAAGACAGAATGTAAAGAAAGGTGGAAAATATATTGTATTTATTCCTGTAACAGATCAAGGCGAAATCGAAGATGAAGATGGAAACAGAATTGGAACAAAAACAGGTGAAGATAAAATACAAGCATATCAAGAATATCTTAATAAAGTATTTGATGGAACAGATATTGTACCACAATTACATTCATTACTTGGAAGTTATAGTAAAGATAAAAACAAAGAAGAATTAGAGGCATTTGAATCAGATAATTCAGAAGAAACTAAATTTATGGTTGTAATGAACAAAGCAAATGAAGGACTTCATATAGATGGAGTAGATGGAATTATTTGGTTTAGAGCATTAGATGAAAATTCTAGAATTTTATATTTACAACAATTAGGAAGAGCAATATATGCTTTAGATGAAGATAATCCATTACCAGATGATAAAAGACCAGTTGTAATTGACTTAGCTAATAATTCTTTGACTGTTAAAATAGAGAAAGAATTTGAATATAGTGAACCAATAGATGATTTAGAGGCTTTAACAATTATAATAGATTGGATAAATGTACATAATGGAATGCTTCCAAATAGAGAGAGTTCAAATAAACAAGAACAACATTATTATGCACTATTAAGGAACATTCAAAGTAAATATAGTAAGTATTTAGATGGATTTGATAATTTTGAAGATTTAACAGACGAAGACAAATCAAGAATACAAGAAATTATTGATTTAGCTAGTGAAATTGAGTTATGGGATATGGAGTTGCCTCCAATTCCTAAAACAAGAGGAAGTAAAGAAGAGTTTGATCCATTTACAGTTGAGGGAATATTAAAAGATTTTGTTGAATTTGAAGATGAAGTAGATAATAATATTACAAGAAATACTTTACTGAAAAATGCTTTAAAGATAGAAAAATGGTGTAAAGAGAATTATGGGGAAAAAGAGATATATGAAAGAAGATTGCCAAGTATCACAGAAAAAAATGAAGAAGAAAAAAAGCTTGGAAATGCATTAAGAGTATTAAGAAGAAAAATGAAACAATATGAAGGGCAGGAAATATCTAACATTCAAAATGAAGAAGATAGAAAGATTTTAGAAGTAATAGATAGATTAGATAGAGAATATGGATTAGGAGAATCATTAAAAAACGCCTTAAAAATAGAAAAATGGTGTAAAGAGAAATATAGGGAAAAAGAGATATATGAAAGAAGATTGCCAAGTTCCACAGCAGAAAATGAAGAAGAAAAAAAGCTTGGAAAAGCATTAGCTAGTATAAGAGTAAAAATGAAACAATATAAAGGGCAAGAAATAGCTGATATTCCAAATGAGGAAGATAGAGAAGTTTTAGAAATAATAAATAGATTAGATAGAGAATAT
>CAKPDZ010000074.1 GCA_934149155.1 uncultured Clostridia bacterium
CGTGTATTAGCACATGTATCAAATGATGAACATATGGTGCAAGCATTTATAAATGGTGAAGACATCCATAGACAAGCTGCATCAAAAGTATTTAATACACCAATAGATGAAGTTACAAAAGAGCAAAGAAGTAATGCAAAAGCAGTAAACTTTGGAATTGTTTATGGAATAAGTGATTTTGGATTAGGTGAGCAATTGCATATATCTAGAAAAAAAGCAAAACAATATATTGAACAATATCTAGAACAATATTCAGGAATAAAACAATTTATGGATGATGTTGTAGAAAATGCAAAAGAAAAAGGATATGTAGAAACTCAATTTAAAAGAAGAAGATATATACCAGAACTAAAATCAAGCAATTATATGGTACGTCAATTTGGACAAAGAGCTGCAATGAATACACCAATACAGGGTACTGCGGCAGATATTATGAAAATTGCAATGATAAATGTTTTAAAAGAGTTAAAAACACGAAATATGAAGTCGAAAATTGTGCTTCAAGTTCATGATGAAATGATGATAGAAGCGGCATTAGATGAAGTAGACGAAGTTAAAGATTTAATAAAACAATGCATGGAAAATGCATGTAAATTAAATGTACCGTTAATAGCGGAAGTATCTGAAGCTACTAACTGGTATGATTGTAAATAAAAGTCTTGAAAAAGGAGAGAGATACTTGAAGAAAAAGCAAAGAAAAAAGGGGAGAAATTTAATATTAATATTAATATTAGTAATAGTAATATTAGTAGCTTTGTTTTGTGCAGAGCCCATAAAACAGCAAATTACAAAATCTGTATATAAGAAAGAATATTCAGAATATGTAACTAAATATGCTGAACAATATGGAGTTGAAGAAAATTTAATATATGCATTAATAAAAGCAGAGAGCAATTTTAACCCTGATGCGGTATCTCATCAAAATGCTAAAGGGTTAATGCAATTGATGCAATCAACAGCGGAAGATTTAGCAAAGAAAAGTAAGATAAATTTAAATAATGAAAATATATTAGAACCAGAAGTTAATATCCAGCTAGGAACACAATATATTGCTTCATTGTTGAATAAATATGATTGTGTAGAAGTGGCTCTTGCTGCATATAATGCAGGCAGTGGAAATGTTGATAAATGGATAAGTGCCGGAAAAATCAAAGCAGATGGTTCTGATATAGAAAATATTCCATATAAAGAGACTAATACTTATGTTAGAAAAATTATGAGAGATTATGAGATTTATAAGCAATTATAGTATAAATATTTTATGGTTCTTTATTGACAAAATAGATTGAGATTGTTAATATATAAGCAGAAGTTTTGCGACTAGAAATGGAGGATTTTAATGATATTATATCCAAATGCACATTTAAATAATGTAAGAGAAATAACAACAAATTTCTTACAAAACAACAAAATAAATGCACTAATATTAGATGTAGATAATACACTAATAGACTATGACAAAAATTTACCAGAAGAAACAATAAAATGGGCAAAAGAATTAAAGAATAATAATATAAAATTATACATATTATCAAATACAAATAAAAAAGAAAAAGTAAAAAAAGTAGCAGAAAAATTAGGAATAGAATATATGTACTTTGCAAAAAAACCATTAAAATCAGGTTTTAAAAAAGTACAAGAAAAATTAAAAGAGTCATCGCAAAATATAGCAGTAGTAGGTGATCAAATATTTACTGATATAGTAGGAGGAAACAGATGCAAAATGTTTACTATATTAGTAGAGCCAATTGCAGAAAAAGATATTTGGATAACAATGGTTAAAAGACCATTAGAAAATGCTATAAAGAAAAAATATCATAAAAATATAGACAAAGGAAGTAAATAAAATGTATATAAATGATACACATATAGGTTTTTACATAGCAGCTGCTATAATAGGACTATTAATGGGGCAAGTTGCTGATTGGGTAGCTAAAAGATTACCAGAAAATAAAAAAATAATTTCCAGAGATATAATTAGAGCTTGTAGAGTTCAATTTAGACCTAATTACATATTAATGCTTACAACATCAATAATCTATGTAGGATTAGTTTATGTGTTTGGCATACAGAAGTATTTGATTGGCAATTTAGAATTAATCAAATATACATTATTAGTGCCAATGCTTTTATCAGCATTTGTAATAGATTGTAAGTCAAAAATTATACCTAATAGACTTAATTTAACAATTTTTGAGGTAGGAATAGTAATAGCGTTCTTATACGGATTTTCAAATGTAGCAATAACAATAGATTTATTATTTGGAATGCTTATAGGAGGCAGTTTATTTTTATTTATATCTTTAATTGGTAAATTAATATATGGGAAAGAAGCAATGGGATTTGGAGATGTCAAATTTATGGCAGCATTAGGGTTATATTTTGGTTTTACAAATACAGTTTTAATTTCTATTATGGCATTTTTAATAGGAGCAATTATAGGAATTGTATTAATATTATGTAGAGTAAAAAAATCGAATGAATATATACCATTTGGACCATTTATAATAATTGCAACATTTATATGTATGTTTTTACCAGCAGAAGTAATATTAAATTCATTTCAAACAGTATTCACATTAAGTGTTTTTTAGGAAGGATTGAGAAAATATGAACTCAAAAATGCAATGGTTAAGAAATCAATTGTTAACAACAAATTTACAAGGAATGATAGTGACAAACCCAGTAAATATAAGATATTTAACAAATATTCAAGCAGAAGGATTATTATTAGTAACAAGAAAAGAAAATATATTTATAACAGATGGAAGATATATAGAAGATGTTCATAATACATTAACACTATTTGATGAAATAGTTGTTTATGATGCAAGAGGATTATCAAAAGAAGATTATGAAAATTTCTTTATGTTTTGCGAAAATGTGGGATTCGAAGAAAATTATGTGACATATGCAAAATATAAGGAATATATGCATAAATATAAAGTTAATTGTCTAGTAGAAACAGAAAATATGATAGAAAAGCAAAGAATGATAAAAGATGAAGAAGAAATTGAATATATCAAAAAAGCATGTAAAGTAACAGATGATTGTTTTGACCATATTGTAAATTATATTAGACCAGGTATGACTGAAAAACAAATAGCTAGAGAAATAGATTACTATTATTATAAACATGCTGAGGGAACATCATTTGAGACAATAGTAGCATCAGGAGAAAATTCATCTAAACCGCATGCTGTACCAACAGATAGAAAAATTCAAAGACAAGATATAATAACAATTGATATGGGATGTAAAATAAATGGATACTGTTCAGATATGACAAGAACAATATTTGTTGGAGAAGTACCAGATAATATGAAAGAAGTATATGATTTAGTACTAAAGAATCAGGAGCAGGCATTAGATGATATTCATGATGGAGCAAATACAAAACAAATCTCAAAAATGGTAGATAATGATTTTAGATTGCATAATTATGATTTAATACATGCATTAGGCCATGGAGTTGGACTAGATATACATGAAAGTCCAGTTTTAGGAATTAATTCTGAAACAATACTTAAAGAAAATATGGTGGTTACAGACGAACCAGGAATTTATATTCCAGGTCAATTTGGAGTAAGAATCGAGGACACAGTACTTGTTAATAAAGCAACATGTGAGCCACTTACTAAATCACCTAAAAAATATGTAATTATAAAATAAATACAAAGGAGAAAAGAATGGCTATAATTAAAGATGGAATATTAATGAAGGTTGAAGAAGCTGATATGGTTGACGGAGTATATGTTATACCAGAAGAAGTAACTAAAATATCGGAGCAGGCTTTTTCAGAAGAATACACAGAAGAAAAAGAACAAGATACATGGATGATAGTTAGAAAAGAGAAGAAATCAGAGAAAATAAAGAATTTTATAAAAAGAATATTCCATAAGGGTTGATTTTTCGGCTAATATAGTGTAAAATGGAATAAGTTGAAAATTATGTAAAGAAATTGAAAGGAGAAATTAATATGGCAGGAGTATATTCAGCAGGAGATTTTAGAAATGGAACAACATTTGAAATGGACGGAGGAGTATTCAGAGTTGTAGAATTTCAACACGTAAAACCAGGAAAAGGTTCTGCATTTGTAAGAACAAAATTAAAAAACGTAATAACAGGGGCAGTTATTGAAAGAACATTTAACCCTTCAGATAAATATCCAGGAGCAGAAATCGAAAAGAAAACTATGCAATATTTATACAATGATGGAGATTTATATTACTTTATGGATAATGAAACATATGACCAAATGCCACTTGCAAAAGATGACTTAGGTGATTGTTTAAAATATTTAAAAGAAAACATGGAAGTAACAATACTTTCATTTAAAGGAAAAGTATTTGCAGTAGAACCACCAATATTTGTAGAATTAGAAGTAACATATACAGAACCAGGATTTGCTGGAAACACAACAACAACATCTGGAAAACCAGCAACATTAGAAACAGGATTAGA
>CAKPDZ010000075.1 GCA_934149155.1 uncultured Clostridia bacterium
CATAACTCCTATCATTACTAAAGTATCCATATTAGGTGTTTTGTGTATAAGATTTTTGTATCCATTTTTTAAAATATCTCTTCCCATCCATAATACTATTATTGTTAATACCAATAATGTTATTGCATAGTTTATAGCATGTGTCATCATATTTAAAAATGGTATTACTGGTAACCCTGTCATATGTGACATTGATATATATAATATTAATATTGAAATGGCAGAAATCCCTATTAGTCTATATTTTTCATTTGATTTTTGCTTTTCTTCCTTTTCTAAATTGTCGATTCCTAAACTTGTAAAACCGGCTTTATCTACAAATTTTTCTACCTGTTCTAATGTTAATTTTGAATCATCATATTCGATGCTTGCATTATTCATAATTAAATTGACTGATGCAGTTTCAATTCCATCTTGCTTGTTCAAAAATTTTTCTAGCCCTGATGAGCACGCACTACATGTCATTCCATCAATTTTTAATAATACTTTTTTCATACATATTCTCCTCTAAAACCTGCATCTTGAATTGCTTGCTTTATTTGTTCAATGTTTATTTGACTTTCATTATAAGTTATTATTGCCTGTTTTTCTTCAAAACTAACTGTTGCCTTTTCTACTCCATCTGTGTTATTTAACACCTTTTCTAATCTATTTGAACATCCTGTACAATGCATTCCTTCTATTTTTAATTTAATTTCTTTCATTTTAAATTTCTCCTCCTAGTCTTTTTATTCTAAAATCCAATAATTTTATTATAAGTATCAATTGCAAAATTATCAGTCATACCAGAAATATAGTAAATGATAGCTTTTGAAAAAGATTTCTCATCTTCTATATTTATAATAACATCATTTTGATTAGTCTCTTTTCTTTGTTGATTCCAATAATTTTCAAGCCAATCTTGGAAATTCTCTATAACTTCTGGATACATTTTCTTTAGTTTTCGCATTTTATATACTGTATTTTTTCCATCATATGTACTTTTTAATGTAAAATAAATTTCATTTAAAACAATATTAAAATATCTTGTTGAAGGCTTAAATTTTTGAGCTGCATATATATGCTTGTAATTAAATTCTTTTATTTCATTTAACATATTAAATGTCTCATCCGAAAAATACAATCCTTTTTCTGGTGATGAATTCTGACATAAATCCCATATTAAATTATTTATTATAACAGTATTATTTATTACTTCTTGAGATTTTAATATTTTATGTAAATCTTTTAATTTTTCATCTAATATGCCTAAAGTTATTGCATCTTCTATATCTCTACCAAGATATGAAATCTTATCAGAAATTTTTACTACACATCCTTCCCAAGTATATGGAGCATATTGATTTGGATATTTATAATCATTTAGATTAATATATTCTTTTCTCGGCTTTAAGCCATTTTCATCTATTTCACCACAGTGAGAAATTATTCCATCTTTTACTGCATATGTTAAATTCAAATTCTGCTTGTTTTTATTTGTATCTTCTAATAATTCCACTTTGTCTATAAATTCCATACCATTTCTTTCATGCCAAAACTTTTCTCCAATATCTCTTTCAGAAATCTGTGATAATATTCTTTCCCCTTCATGACCAAATGGACTATGCCCAATGTCATGTCCTGTTGCAATTGCTTTTGTTAACTCTGTATTTAAACCAATATATTTTGCAATTGTATAACTTACAGATTCAACATGCATTACATGCTCAATTCTAGTACATATATGATCATCTGATGGCGAGAAAAAAACTTGAGTTTTATGTTTCATTCTTCTATATGCATTACAATGTAAAATTCTTGTATAATCTCTTTCAAATTCTGAGCGTATATCATTTTCTCTTTTATAAATTTCTTTTTCTCTTTTTATTATATTTTCCCATTTAGGATTATTTTCATTTGCTGCATATTCCTTAAATCCATTTTTCATCTTTCGTTTCCTTTCCAGAACTAGGCGACATAGTCGCCATTTGTTCTAATTTGACTATTTAAAATAAAGTTTTAATTTTTGAAATTAAGTAATGGCTTCCACCTAAATCTCTACCATTTTCAACCATACTTACAACTAATAATTGATTATCATTTTCATCAGTTGTAAAGCAATCAAACCATCCAAGTACATCTGCTTGATCATCTTTTGAAGCTTTTAATTCAGCTGTTCCAGTTTTACCTGCAATTGTTCTTCCATCAACTCTCATGTCATTTGCAGTTCCTTCTGGATTTTCTACTACTTGTATTAAGTCTTCTTTTATTATAGTTGCTGCTTCTTTAGTAAATGCATTTTCTACTAAGTATTCAACTTGATTATCTTCTTTTTCTTCTAAGTATGGTTTTATCATATTTCCATCATTAGCAAAAGCTGAATAAATTGAAGCCATATGTATAGGATTTACCAAAATCTCTCCTTGGCCATATCCACTATCTGCTAATGTTTTTTCATTTGGAATATCTATTTTATTTGCATATTGAGACTTTGACGTTGTTAATCCAAAATCTATGTTTTCATTAAATTTTATTTTATCTAAACCATCAGTAATATTCTTTTTTCCTATTTGTAATGCTGCTTGAGCAAAATAAATATTATCAGAATGTATTAATGCATTTTTTAAATTTTTAGGTTCATCATAAGCAGTAAGAGTTGTTATATCATCATTTGCACCCCAAATATCTTTTTTCCAACTTAATCCACTATATTGGAAAGTGTCTTCTGTACTTAATGTTTCTGTTGTTAAACCAATTGCACCAGTTATAGGTTTAAATGTTGATCCTGGGCAATAACTTTGTAAATATCTTGTAAGCATAGGATTTCTTTCGTCATTTTTAATATTATTCCATTCATCTGTTCCCATTCCTAATGTAAAGCTGTTTGGATTATATGAAGGTGTACTTACAAGTGCTAAAAGGGCTCCTGTTTTTGGATGCATAACTACAAAAAATCCTTCATTATCTTTTAATTCATTATATAACTTTGTTTGAATAGTAGAATCTATAGTTAATTTTATTGTCTCTCCATTTTCGACATCAATTTTTGCTATATCTGTTTTTCTTTTTCCATCTACACCTTCTATGTATATTTCTACACCATCTTTGCCTTTTAATCTTTCTTCATATTGTTTTTCTAATCCGGCTTTACCAATAACACTAGTAGATGTATAACCTTTTCCTCTATTTGATTCTAGCTCTTCTGCAGTTATTGTTTGCACATATCCAACTAACTGTGCTGCTGCTTCCCCTAAAGGATATGTTCTACCTTTAGCAGTTGTAATTTTTACTCCAGGTATTTGAAGTAATTGATTTTTTAAATCTGTTGCATCCATTGCTATTTTTTTAATTGGTACAAATGAATCATCTTTTACCCATAATGCAGATAAACTTTTATTAATTGAATCTGCAGTCATTCCTAATAATTCTGCTATTTTTTCTATATCTGCATCTTTATTTTCACTTAATTTCTTTGGAACAATGCCAACAGAAGAAACTGAACCAGAACCTGCTAATACTTGACCATTGTTATCTACAATCGTTCCTCTCTCTGCAGAAATTGTTTTTATTCTTACTTTGTCATTACTGCCTAAAGTAGGAAATATTAGACTTGAACTCCAATTTACTAAATATCCTTTTTCTCTATCTTTTGTTAGCCTAACTGTATTTTCAAATTCAACCTTTCCTGCATCTGTATCCATTGTTTGATTATATAAAATTTTACTTGTATTATTATTTTCTTTTTCAACTGATGTTATTTGAATTTGCATATCTGTCATATCAATGCCATCATATATATTTTTATTTCTTGTAACAAAATCGTCTTTAGATATTTGAGCTTGAGAATCTTCTGTTATCATGTTATACATTTCATCATAGTTTTGCTCATTTATGTATGCAACATATTGTTGCCATACATTCTCTGGCTTATTTACTTTTCTTGTTAGCACAAATGTTGCTACACTCCCAATAATCGTTGCAATAACCACAATTGCTACAATTATCAATATTATTGTTTTCTTTTTCATTTATTTTTCCTCCTTAGGAAGCCTCCAAAAAGTTTCGTACCTTCTGGCAACTTTTGTAATTGAATTTTATCATATTTTATTCTGTTATTCAATTGTTTAATCATATTTTTATATTTAGTTTTGTAGGTTAGTCAATCATTTGTCACAAATTATTTAAAATAAATACTTTGAGCACCTATATTGCAAATAACGATT
>CAKPDZ010000076.1 GCA_934149155.1 uncultured Clostridia bacterium
ATGTCAATAGTTGGAGTTAGAGACATGTCAGTTATTTATGAACCACCATATAATAGAAAACCAGTGCAAACTTATGTATTAGAATATGACCAAGAAGTAATTAGAGAAGCTATAACTAGAGAATTAGAAAGAAAAGGGCAGGTATTTTATTTATTTAACAATGTAGAAAAAATTATGCAAAAAGCGAATGAAATAGAAGCACTTGTACCAGGAGCAAAAGTTACATATGCACATGGAAGAATGACAGGAAAAGAAATAGAAGACATCATGGAAGAATTCATAGAAGGAAAAACAGATATCTTAGTATGTACAACAATCTTAGAATCAGGAATAGATATACCAAATGCAAACACAATAATAGTAGAAAATGCAGACAGAATGGGATTAGCACAACTATATCAAATTAGAGGTAGAGTTGGAAGGTCAGACAGACAAGGATATGCATATATAACATATAAAAGAGATAAACTATTATCAGAAGTAGCAGACAAAAGGCTAAAAGCAATAAAAGAATTTACTGAATTCGGATCAGGATTTAAAATAGCAATGAGAGATTTGGAAATTAGAGGAGCTGGAAGTCTGCTTGGAGAAATTCAACATGGACATTTAGAACAGGTTGGATATGATACATACTGCAATTTATTAGATGAAGTAGTAAGAGAAATCCAAGGAGAAACAGTTGTAACAGAAATAGATGTACAAATAGATTTAGATGTAACAAGTTATATACCAGACGAATATATTTCAGACTCAAGTCAAAAAATAGAAATGTATCAAGATATTGCACTATGTAAAAATGAAGAAGACATCCAAAACGTTGTAGACGAAATGATAGATAGATTTGGAAATATGCCAAATGAAATAGAGAACTTATTAGATATAGCAAGAATTAAGACATTATGTAAAAAGTTAAATATAAGCAAAGTACAAGGAAGAAAGAATTTTGTGCTATTTATTTTTGAAGCTGGTGAATTAAATATTGATATAAACGAATTAGTTAAAAAATATAGAAACAGAATTAAATTTACACAAGGAATAAAGCCACAAATAACACTACTTCTTCAAGATTCAACAGAAAAAGGTTGCCTAAGAGAAACTATAGAATTTTTAAAAGAACTAATATAAATAAAATGAAAAATCTTTAATAAAAAGAAAGGAAAGTTTAAAATGCAAGTAATTTCAAGTAAAGACAATGAGTTAATAAAACATATAAAGAAATTAAAAGACAAAAAACACAGAGATGAAAGCAATGAATATATTATAGAAGGTGTTAAATTAATAGAAGAAGCGGTAAAAGAAAAAGCAAGAATAAAAAAAATAATAGTATGTGAAGATACTACAAGAACATACGAAATACCAACAAATATAATGTATGAAATTGCAAAATATGAATGTGTATATGTAACAAACAAAGTATTTGCATCAATTACTCAAGTGACAAATCCACAGGGAATAATGGCAATTATAGAAAAAGGTGATACAAATGTACCAATTGATTATACACAAGATATAATTGTAGCATTAGATGATGTGCAAGACCCGGGAAATTTAGGCACGATATTGAGAACTGTAGATAGTATAGGGTTAAATCAGATAATAGTATCAAAGGGAACCGCAGATGCATTTAATTCTAAAGTAGTAAGGTCAACAATGGGGGCAATTTTTAGAGTAAAAATAATAGAGGTAGAAAATTTACCACAATCAATAAAAGAAATGAGAAAACATCATTTTAAATTAATGGTAACATCCTTACAAACAGAAAATAGTATCTATGATATAAAATTTAATAAAAAAATAATAGTAATAGGAAATGAAGCAAATGGAGTATCAAAAGAAATTCAAGAAATGGCTGATGAAAAAGCCAAAATACCTATGCTAGGAAAGACAGAAAGTCTTAATGCTTCGGTTGCTGCAGGGGTAGTAATGTATGAATATGTAAGGCAAAAACTTATGAAATAATATGCACAAAATAAAAAGACACATGTAAAAATGTGCCTTTTTTAACTTTTATATTGATAAATAGAATAAAAAGATGATTTACCAATATAATGAAACAAATAAGAATACCGGACTCTTAAGAATGCAAAAATTCTTTTTGTTAAATACAGTATAACATAGTTTTACATAAATGAAATGTAAAAAAAGTCGAAATCAGAAAAGATTTTATAGTAAAAAAAGAATATAAAAATATATACTTGTAGAATGCTGTCGATAGTGCACATAATATGTTAAAACTTGCGATGAAAAGTTCTTGCAATTTACTATATTAAGTATTATAGTAAATATTAAGAAAAGAGGAGGGGATATTTTGAAGAACTTTTTTGGAAGTATATTTATAAATCGCGACGAATTATCAGAAGCAGGAATAAATTATCCAATAAAAGTAGAATATTATAAAATAACAGATGAAGATAAAAGGGAAAATAAAAACAAACCAATTTATGGAATACAAATAATAAAAACTGAATATAGGGATAAGATAGGAGTCGAACAAAATAAGATAGAACATTTAACAAATGATGAAAAAGAGATAACTAAAATGTTAGGAATAGTAAAAGAAAATGAGGTAACTCCAATAGGACTAGAAGATGTAATAATAGAAATAAAAAAATTACAAGCACTTGCAAAAAACAAAAAATTAAGCTACAATACATAGAAGAAAAACGGGAAGGAGCGAAAAACGAAATGACAGATAAATTAATAATAGTAGAATCACCAGCAAAAGCTAATACAATAAAAAAATTCTTAGGCGGTAATACAAAAGTAGTAGCATCAATGGGACATATAAGAGATTTACCAAAATCAAAATTAGGAATAAATATAGAAAACAATTTTGAACCAGAATATATAAATATTAGAGGAAAGGGAGATTTAATAAAAGAATTAAAAAAAGATGCAAAGTCAGCAAAAAAAGTATATTTAGCAACTGACCCTGACCGTGAAGGAGAAGCGATAGCATGGCATCTATCATATATATTAGATGTAGACAAAGAGAAAATCACAAGAGTAACATTTAATGAGATTACTAAAACAGCAGTACAAAAAGCAATAAAAGAACCAAGAGATATTGATATCAATTTAGTAGATGCACAACAAGCCAGAAGAGTGCTAGATAGAATAGTTGGATATAAAATCAGTCCAATATTATGGAAAAAGGTAAGAAGAGGATTATCAGCAGGAAGAGTACAATCAGTTGCAGTTAAACTAATTGCAGACAGAGAAGAAGAAATAGAAAAATTTATTCCAGAAGAATATTGGAATATATATGTAAAATTATTAGATGAAAAATCTAAAAAAACATTTGAAGCAAAATTTTTCGGAAAAGATAAAAAGAAACAAGAAATTCATAGCAAAGAAGAAGTAGATGAAATATTGGCTGGAATAAATAATGCAAAATATATAGTAGAAGAAGTAAAAAAAGGACAAAAGAAAAGAACGCCAGCACCACCATTTACAACAAGCACAATGCAACAAGAAGCATCAAGAAAGTTAGGTTTTACATTAAAGAAAACAATGTCTATAGCTCAAGGATTGTATGAAGGAGTAAAAATACCTGAAAAAGGAACAGTAGGATTAATAACATATATGAGAACAGACTCTACAAGAATATCAGAAGAAGCAAGAGCTTCTGCAAAAAAACATATACTAGAAACATACGGCGAAGAATATTATGAAAATAGATATTACAAAACAAACAAAGAAGCCCAAGATGCTCATGAAGGTATAAGACCAACATATGCGGACTTAGAACCAGACAATATAAAAGATTCTTTAACAAAAGATCAATATAAACTTTACAAATTAATATACAATAGATTTATGGCAAGTCAAATGGCACCAGCCGTATATGATACAATGTCAGTAACAATAGATGCAAATAAATACACATTTAAAGCAAATGGTCAAAATTTAAAATTTAAAGGTTTTATAACATTATATGTAGAAGGAACAGATGACAAACAAGAAGAGGAAGAAGGCATTATACCAGAATTAGAAGTAAATCAAGAAGTAAAAGAACAATCAATAAATCCAAAACAAAGCTTTACAGAACCTCCTGCAAGATATACAGAAGCAAGTCTTGTAAAAGCATTAGAAGAAAAAGGAATAGGTAGACCAAGTACATATTCTCCAACAATTACTACTATATT
>CAKPDZ010000077.1 GCA_934149155.1 uncultured Clostridia bacterium
CAAAGTTACAAGTTTTGATGAAATGACAAATCTATCATTAGAATTAAGAGAAAAATTAAAACAAAATTATGAAATGCATAATTTCAAAATATTAAAAAAACAAGAATCATCAGACGGAACTAAAAAGTATTTATTTGATGTATTAGATGGAAATGCAATAGAAACAGTATTAATGAGTTATCATCATGGATATAGTATATGTGTATCATCACAAATAGGATGTAAAATGGGATGCAAGTTCTGTGCATCAACAGGAATCAATTTTATCAGAAATTTAACATCAGGAGAAATCGTTGAACAGATTCTTGCAGTAGAAAGAGATAATGATATAAGAATTTCTAATGTAGTATTTATGGGGATTGGAGAACCATTAAATAACTATAGTAATGTAGTAAATGCAATAAGAATAATAAATAATCAAAAGGGAATAAATATAGGAGCTAGACACATAAGTGTTTCTACAAGTGGTTTAGTGCCAGGAATATATAGACTTGCAGATGAAAACATTCAATGTACATTATCAATTTCATTACATGCTACAAATAATGAGAAAAGAAGTAGTATGATGCCGGTAAATAATGCATTCCCAATAGAAGAATTAATACAAGCATGTAAAGATTATATAGCAAAAACAAATAGAAGAATATCATTTGAATATGCATTAGCAAAAGATAATAATGATAATTTAGAAGATGCAAAAGAATTAGTACATCTTTTAAAAGGAATGTTATGTCATGTGAATTTAATACCAATTAATAAAATTGAAAATGGGGCATACTCTAAGAGCTCAAATGAAAATATAATGAAGTTTAGAGATTACTTAAATGACCATGGAATAGTTGCTACAATTAGGCGTGAATTAGGTTCAGATATTGATGCAGCTTGCGGACAATTAAGGAGAAAGAATTTATAACTTGCCAAAAAGGTCTATTCCTATTGACAGAAAAAAACGAAATGTGATATAACTAACACAAAGAAAGATACGAGGTGAAACGATGATAATAGCTTATGCAAAGTCAGATATAGGAAAAGCTAGAGAAATGAATCAAGATGCATATTATATATCAGATTCGTCGAGTGAAATCAAACTATATTTATTAGCAGATGGCATGGGGGGATACAAAGGCGGAGAAATTGCAAGTAAATTGGCAATTAATTGTGCAAAAAGCTATATAGAAAGCAATTTTAAAGAAACTGCGAAAGATAAACAAAGTTTAATACAATTAGTAGCTAGTAGTATGGAATATGCAAATATGGTAGTATACGAAAAGTCAAAAGAAGACAAAGAACTTGAAGGAATGGGTACTACTTTAGAGGTTTGTTTAATATATAATAATAAGGCATATATTGGTCATATTGGTGATAGCAGAATATACAGAATTAGAAAAGATTTTATAAGAAAATTAACACAAGACCATAGTTATGTTCAAAAACTAGTAAAAGATGGAACTATTACAAAAGAAGAAGCAGAAAAACATCCGAAGAAAAACATGTTGATGAAAGCACTTGGATGTAATGCATTTGTTGAGCCTGATGTATCAGTAAAAGGATTTCTTAGAGATGACATTTTACTTATATCATCAGATGGATTGACTAATATGGTAAAACAAGAAGATATTTTCAAAATAGCAAAAGGAAATATAGAAAAAGCACCTATCAGGCTTGTAGACTTAGCAAATGAAAATGGTGGGTTAGATAACATAACAGTTGTAGTAATAAAAAACATATAACCTATAAGGAGAGATATTAAAATGGATTTAAAAGGTAGATTGTTAGGAAATAGATATGAAATTATCGAGAAAATTGGCAGTGGGGGAATGGCAACAGTATATAAAGCTAAATGCCATGTTTTAAATAGATATGTAGCAATCAAAATCTTAAGAGATGAATTTACAACAGACGAAGAATTTATAAAAAGATTTGAAGTAGAAGCACAATCAGCAGCAAGTATAACACATCCTAATATAGTTTCTGTATATGATGTAGGAGCTGATGGGAATTTATATTATATAGTAATGGAATTAATAAAAGGTAAAACTTTAAAAGAAATAATTGTAGAAGAAAAAGGACCACTTCCATGGAAATGGTCAGTAAATATAGCAGGTCAAATTGCATCTGCATTAGAGACAGCACATAAAAATCACATTATACATAGAGATATAAAACCACATAATATAATTATCACAGAAGATGGTGTTGCAAAAGTAACAGACTTTGGAATAGCAAAAGCAGTTTCAAATTCGACTATTACAGCATTTGGAACAACTATTGGATCAGTGCATTATTTTTCACCTGAACATGCAAGAGGTGGATATACAGATGAAAAATCTGATTTGTATTCTTTAGGGGTTGTAATGTATGAAATGTTGACAGGAAAAGTGCCATTTGATGCAGATACACCGGTATCAGTAGCTTTAAAACATATGCAAGAAGAAGCAGTTCCACCAATAGAAGTAAATCCTAATGTACCGGTAGCTGTTAATGATATAATAATGAAGGCTTTAAGAAAAGATACTAATTTACGTTATCAAAATGCAACTGCTATGCTAATGGATTTAAGGAGAGCACTAAAAGAACCTAATGGTGATTTTGTAGATAATAATGATTATCAAAATGATTTTCCAACACAAAGAATTTCTACAATTGGTCTAGAAGAAGAAAGCAGAAATCAAAAAAATGAAAATGCTAAAAATAAAAAGAAACCAAATAAATTTGTAGAATTTATAAAAAAACATAAAGTATTATCATCAATAATTGGTTTGATTTTATTATTTGTTATTACAATAGGATTAACTATAGGAATATCAAATGCAACAAGACCTAAAGATGTTGAAATTCCAAACTTAGTTGGAAAAAATGTTGATGAGGCAAAAGACATATTAAAACAAAATAAATTAAATTATGTAGAAGAAAGTCAAGAATACAATGCAGATGTTCCAGAGGGACAAATAATATCACAAAATCCACCATATGTTGAAGGTAGAAGAATAAAAGAAAATACTGATATTAAAGTTGTTGTAAGTAAAGGAACAGAAACAACTACAGTACCTAAATTAAAAGGTTTAACTAAAGAAGAGGCTCAAGATGCAGCTGATGAAGCTAAAATAAAATTAGAGTTCCAAGAAGAAACAAGCAAAACAGTTGAAGCTGGAGTAATTATTAAGCAAGAAAAAGCAGAAGGCGAAAAAGTAAATGCTGGAGATATTGTTAAAGTTTATATTAGTGTAGGTACTGGTATAAAACAAGTTAAAGTAATTTCAGTAGTTGGGCAAGATGAAGAAACTGCAAAACAAACTTTACAAGATTTAGGATTAGTTATAGAAAAAGTAAATTATAGTAAAGATAAATCTCAAAGTAATGGAGTTGTTTTAGAACAAAGCGTAAGTGCTGGAACAACAGTTGACGAAGGCAGTAAAATTACTTTAAAAGTTAACAAGTATGATGAAGATAAAGAATGTACAGTAAATGTTAACGTATCTTCAATAACTGGATATACTAAGGAAACAGATGAGGATGGAAAAGACATAGATCCAGAACAAGTTACAGTAACTGTATATGTAGATGATAAAGAATATAATGCAAAACCTACCAAAATGAATAATGAAAAATATTCAACAACTATAAAAGCTGCTGGAACAGTAAATATAAAAGTTGCAGTAAAAGATTCAACAGGTAAAACATTAGCTTCTGATACAAAATCAGTTAATTTAAATAATTCAACTTCAGTTGATTTTAAATAAAATATAAACCCTATACAAAGGTTAAGAACCAATGTATAGGGCTTTTTTATGAAATTGAGAAGAATTAATTAATTTTATAGTGCAACACGTGGTGCTAAACTATCTAATCTGTTATCAATTTCGTCAAATCTTTTTTCAATCTTATTAAAATCACTTTTTAATTCAAATAGAAGTCT
>CAKPDZ010000078.1 GCA_934149155.1 uncultured Clostridia bacterium
ATTCTTTTTTATTTTTTATAATAATTATTTTCATCTAATTTTCTGTATATGTTTTCCTTAAGTTATATACTTAAAGACGTTAAAACTTAAGCTCATTATAGCAATAAAAAGCTGATATATCAATACTTTTTTCGACATTTCATAAAAGATATTTTGGGTAAAAAAATTCGATTTTTTATTACAAGTAAAATACACGTATTTCTTGCAATTACTGACATGCCAGATTTTGAACTTTTTCTTTAAGTATATAACTTAAAGAAAAATATCCAAATTTATATACGTATTTTCGACAATTTTTACAAGAAATAAATCTTTTTTAATCATTCCACCTTCTCAATCAACACACAAATAAAAGCCTTAAGTAATATCCATATAATTAGAATACTACTTAAGACCTTATTTTTGTAAATTTACTTTTCCAATCCAAAATCTATACTGCAATAGAGATTGTTATGTCAAACAATCTTTTTTTACACTTTACTGGCAATTTTCTTTGCCAACAATATTCTCAAAAATCTTAAGAATCTCATCAGTAAGATAAATTGAACCACAAGGCTTTAAATCATCATTAACTTTTACCATAACGCTAATATTATTTTGCTCACCATGGAAAAATTTAATTGCACCTCTAAGTTTTGCTTTTTGTTCTTCTGTAAGATTTGTAATGTTAAGTATAAGCATATTATGCTTATTCTCTCCAAAGTTTTTAATTTCATTTGCTACTATTTTAGTTGCATCATCTTCTCTAATGCTAAGTCTACCATTAATCATAACAATATTTTCTTCTACCAAAACATTTTGAGCTTTCATATATGTTGGTTCAAATACTATTATTTCTGCTGAACCATATAAATCTTCTATTGTAACAAATGCCATTATTTTATTGTTTTTAGTATATTTCTTTTTTACAGATGTAATAATTCCAGCAAATTTAACTTGTTGCCCATCTTCAAACTTCATTCTTTCTTTTGCTCTAATCTCCATATTTTCATCATCTACAGCAGAAGCTGTATTAATCTCATCTATTTCGTGCATTTGTAATGAAGAGATATTTGTTGTTGCTATTATTTGCTCTCTTATTTTTTCAAGCGGATGTCCTGAAATATAAATCCCCAACATTTCTTTTTCTATTGAAAGCAATTCTCTTTCATTCAATTCTGGTCTTTCCATAAAGTTATATTTTATTTCATTTATATTGTTTTCTTCTTCGTCACTTTCTCCACCTAAGTCAAACATTGATACTTGCCCATCTATTCCTTTTTTATTATAAGATTGGATTGTATCTATTATTGTTTCAAAAGAAGCTAATAGTGTTGCTCTTGTTTCGGGGAATTCTGTAAATGTTCCTGCTTTTATTAAACTTTCTACACATTTTTTATTTACAGATTCTCCTGCCATTCTTTCACAGAAATCTGTAAATCCTGTAAATTCTCCATTTGCAGTCCTCTCTTTTATTATGTTTTCTACCGGTTGTACCCCAACATTTTTGATACTTCCTAATCCAAAACGAATTTTGCCATCTTCTACAGCAAATCTTCCAAAGCTCTTATTTATGTCTGGTTTTAAGATTTCTATTCCAAGCTTTTTGCATTCGTCTATATATTCTGGAACTTTATCTAGATTTCCTAAATAACTATTAAGCATTGATGCCATAAATTCTGCTGGATAATATGCTTTTAAATATGCTGTTCTGTATGCTACTACTGCATAACATGCAGCATGTGATTTGTTAAACGCATATTTTGCAAATTCAGACATTTCATCAAATATCTTATTTGCAGATTCTGCATCAATTCCATTTCTTACACAACCTGGTACAATAATTTTTCCATCCTCATCAACTTGTCCATTGATAAATACTTCTCTTTCTTTAGCCATTACATCAAGTTTCTTTTTTCCCATGGCTCTACGCACTAAATCAGCTCTTCCTAAAGAATATCCTGCTAAATCTCTTACTATTTGCATAACCTGCTCTTGATATACCATACATCCATATGTTACATTTAATATTGGTTCCAAACTTGGATGTGTATATTCATTATGACCAGGATTTTGTTTTCCCCTTATATATCTTGGAATTTGATCCATTGGACCTGGACGGTATAATGAAACACCGGCTATTAAATCTTCCAAACAGTCTGGTTTCAATTCTTTCATAAAGTTTGTCATTCCTTGAGACTCAAACTGGAATATTCCTGACGTTTTACCTTCTTGCCATAATTTATATACTTTAGGATCTGACATTTCTTGGTCAAACTCTACATCTATTCCTCTAGTTTCTTTTACAAGATTTATTGTATCTTTTATAACTGTTAAAGTTCTTAGTCCTAAAAAGTCCATCTTTAATAGTCCTAATTCTTCAAGTGTTGTCATTATATATTGAGTTGAAATTTGATTGTCTCTTACATATAAAGGCACATATGTATCTACTGGATCTTTTGTGATTACAACACCACATGCATGTGTTGAAGCCTGTCTTGGCATACCTTCTAATGCCATTGCTATATCTAATAATTTATGAATTTGTTCATCAGCTTCATATAAATCTTTTAATTCTTTATTTTGCTCTAGTGCCTTTGGAATTGTTATATGTAATTCTGTTGGTATCATTTTAGCAAGTTTATCAGCTTCTGCATATGGAAAATCTAGTACTCTTGCAACATCTCTTATTACCATTTTTGCAGCCATTGTTCCAAATGTTATAATCTGAGAAACATGATCATGACCATACTTTTCTGAAACATAGTCAATTACTTTTTGTCTGTCTACATCAGAAAAGTCAACGTCGAAATCTGGCATACTTATTCTTTCTGGATTTAAGAATCTTTCAAAAAGTAATCCATATTTCATTGGATCAATATCTGTTATTTCTATTGCATAAGCTAAAATTGAACCAGCTCCTGAACCTCTTCCTGGTCCTACTGGAATTCCATGGCTTTTAGCATAATGTATAAAGTCCCATACAATTAAATAATAGTCAACATATCCCATTTTTTTGATTATGCCAATTTCATATTCCGCTCTTTTTAAAATTTCTTCTGATGGATTTTCCCCATATCTTTTTATTAAGCCATCATCACATAATTTTTTTAAGAAATCATAATGTGTTGGATATTCTTCTGGTACATCATAATTAGGCAATATTGTATTTCCAAATTCGAATTCAACATTACATTCATCTGCAATTTTTACGGTATTTTCTATTGCATCTGGAAATGCCGAAAAATAATCGCTCATTTCTTGTGGTGATTTTACATATAGTTCGTCTGTTTCGAACTTCATTCTGTCTTCGTCACTCATTCTTTTTCCTGTTTGAATACATAACAAAATCTCGTGGTTATATGCATCTTCTCTTTTTAAATAATGTGCATCATTTGTTGCAACTAATGGAATATCTAATTTTCTTGCTAATTGTACTAATTTTTGATTTGCTAAAACTTGTTCTTTTA
>CAKPDZ010000079.1 GCA_934149155.1 uncultured Clostridia bacterium
TTTGCATGTTCCAAGTCTTTTTTACTTCCTCTATAATTTAATATTGCATTCATCTCAGCATGACATACATATGGATATTTTGTCTCTAAATTTTCGCCCTCTCTTGCCCACGGAAATCTTTCATCATCAAACCCATTCGGTGCTCCATTATACCCTATTGATAAAATTCTATTATCATCACTCACTATACATGCCCCTACCTGTGTACTTGGATCTTTACTTCTCATCGCAGATAATTTTGCTATTGCCATAAAATATTCATCCCAACTTATATAATCTTTTCTTTTTTCCATTTACCTAATTCCTTTCTTTTTTTGCAAAAAGGCTATTTTAAGTCTTAACCTAAAATAGCCCTCAATTTATTTTTCATTTTGTTTTATTACCATTAATATACTTGCTATATACATTGCTATAACTAATACAGGCGTAAATCTTCCCACCGGAATTCTTGTGATTGCAATTATACTTAACAAGAACAATTCTCCAAAGATTGGAAGTACTATAGTTCTTCCAAGTACTTTTAATATTCCTTTTTTATAATATCTTATAGCCATGTATACTAATACTAATATTCCTGAAATTGTAAATGGTACTATATATTTTTTATACATATCTATAAGTTTTGTTTCAGGCACTGTATTGATAGTAGTATCTTCTGCTGTTTGTGAAAATTCATAATTTTCTTTTATTTTATTTACAATATTATTTTTTTGTTCATCTGTTATTTCTTTAGCTCTTATTGTAACTAAATCTTTATATATTTCCACTGTTTGTACCATATTATTCGAATTGACTAAGTTTTCGTTTACAATTTCTTTTATTTTTGATACATCAGCTTCTTGTTCTATATATACATCTATACTTTGGCTTTTTGAATATTTTAATTCTTTATTAAATCCATAGATTCCAGTTACTACTATTCCTGCCAAAATAACTAATGTCATTATAGAAATAGCAATAATTTTTATATTTTTTTGTTTCATGTCTTGCCTCCTATTTGTTTTCTCTTAATTTCAATAATATTTCTGTTACAATTATATTATATATTGCTATTAGTATAAATCCCCAGAACATTATCATTCCAAAACTACTCAAGTTTGTCCATCCTGAGAAACAAAATACTATTGAAACAATCATTATTGGTACTAAATTTAAGAATAGTTCTTTATATGAACTTTTTACAGCTTCACTTACTACATTCAATATTTTTGTTTTGTTTAACATCATTTGACTTAATTTTAAATCTATTAATATAGTTAACATTATAGCTCCTATACCTTCAATTGTTATTATAACATTTGTATATCTTAATACTAATGATAATAATGCTATAAATCCGATACATGATATACTTGCTAAAAATCCTTTTGATTTATATTTTATTGTTAGTACTACAAATATTACTAGTAATATTACCGCTACCGCTCCTGCAAAATATAATAATTGTTCATTTGTTATATCTGAATGTACAAATCTATTATTTTGAACTTCATAGTCTATTGGATATTTTCCTGAGTTTATTAACATCGTTAATTCTGCAGCTTTAGCCATACTATTATTTACTGTTGTTGTATTAGATGTTTGTGATCCCATCTTTACTCTTATTTTATTTTTTTCTATTTTGTCTACATCATATTCTGTTCCTGCAATTGATAATTTTGCAACTTTTTTTGTTTCTTCTGTTGAAGTGTCTGCATTTTCTGTTGACTCTGTATTTGCTTCATCTGAAGAATCTGCACTTTCATCACTTTTTGTTGCTGATTCAACTGCATCCACATCATCTTTTAATATTGCATAATTATTCTTAATTTCTTCTATTTTAGCTTGTCCATCTTCTGTTAATGCAATTTCTAAATATACTTGATATTCTCCATCTGCATTAGATGTATATGTGTATTGAGCTTTTTTTACCATTTTTTCATTTAATAATTCTGTACTTGTATCTTTTTCTTTTATTTCAACTTTTCCTGATGCAATTAAGTAATATGCTAAATCATCTGTTTGATCATCTTCTGGTAATTCTACTCTAATTACACCATTTTCTTTGTTTAGTGAAATTGTGTAATCTTGAGCTTTTAAGCTTTTTAATCTCTTTTCTATTGTCTTTTTTACTGTTTCATAATTTTCAACATTTTTTTCTTCTTCTGATGGTGCTGTTTTTCCTTCTGTACTTCCATCTGATATTTTTAATTCTATTAATCTTTCTCCTTTTAGCGCTCTTCCTAAAGAATATTCTTTTACTTTATCTTCCATTCTGTTTTGTGTTTTTATATATACACCACCAAATGCAACTAGTACTATTAATATAATTGCTAATATTATTGTTGTTATTTTTACTTTTTTCATTTTATAATCGATCCTTTCATTTTTATAATAACTTAGTACCATTTATAACTAATTCAAACCAAATATGTAAAAATTTTGCTGCATATTTGCTCATCATTGTTCTATCCATAAATATTTGAAAATAATCTAATACAGGACATATTTGCGTATCTATTGTTAAATTTAATTTAACTTTTCTTTCCTCTGCATCTATTTCTAAATTAGCATCTGTTACTGCATAATTAACTCTATCATGTATATCAAATGTTGACATGTTAGTGTTTGTTACTCTATCTCTATGTACATCTGATTTGTCTGCTAATATTAATGCTGCAGATATATCACTTACAGCTGTTCCTGTTTCTTCATCATGATTTCCTATTGCCATAACTATTTCTGTTCTTTCTTCTGCTGGCATTCCCATTTCTTTTAAAATGTTATATGCTAATATCGCTCCACTATGTGCATGATCTACTCTATTTACGCAGTTTCCTATATCATGTAGATATCCTGCAATTTCTCCTAATTGTATAGTTCTTTCATCATATCCTAGTTTTCTTAAAATCTCTCCAGTTCTTGCTGATACAATTCCTATATGTCTATATGAATGTTCTGTATATCCAATTGCTTTTATTTGCTTTTGTGATGCTTGCACAAATGCTTGAACTTCTTCGTTATTTTTAACGTCTTCTAATGTTATCATTGCTTTCCTCCTTTAGTCTTTTATGATTTTACCCTATTTTTCCAAAAATATCAACTGTTTTTATACATTTTTTCTATTAAATGTCTCAGTTTATGTTTTTTCTTGTTTTTATATTAAAGACTTAAAATATATACACTTATCTAATAATATTAAATATAAAAAATATACATTTAGAAAATTAATAATATATTGTTTTGAAATACCGCGTAAG
>CAKPDZ010000080.1 GCA_934149155.1 uncultured Clostridia bacterium
CCTCTTTCAATTTGTCCTAAAAATGAATCTGTAATATCTATTTTTTCAGAAAATTGTTCTCTTGTCATATGCATACTTTCTCTTATGCCACGTAATCTTTCTCCAATTTCAATATCTTCACTATTAAATTGCATATACTCACCTCGCCAACTTTTTTTATATTATATATTTAAAATTGTCAACTTATAATAAGCAAAAAGCGTATATTTAATTTGTACAAAAATTATGAATTAAAATATAAAATAAGGTCAAATTAAATATTAAGGGAGGTGAGCAATATGATTGATGATGAAATATTAAATAAAATCTTTAATAATAGGTTAGAAATAATAGAAGAAAATATTCAAGAGGAATATCATAAAAGAGTAAAAAGAATAAAAAATGAAGATGAAAAAGATAATATAAAAATGAATATTATAAGTGAATTATATTATAAACAAGGATTTAAAGATGGAGTGGAATTTATATTGAAAAACATAAAATAATTGCCCAAAACCCTTGCAAAATAAGGATTAGTGTAATATAATACAAATGGAAAATATAAAAGAAAGAGGTAGAAAACTATGGATGAAAGACAAGATGGAAATATAATAAAAAGAGACATTGAAGAAGAAATGAAAACTGCCTATATTGATTATGCAATGAGCGTAATTGTATCAAGAGCTTTACCAGATGTAAGAGATGGTTTAAAGCCAGTACATAGAAGAATATTATATGCTATGCATGAAGATGGAATTACATCAGACAAGCCATATAGGAAATGTGCAAATACCGTAGGTTCTGTTTTAGGAAGATACCATCCACATGGTGACGCATCAGTATATGATGCTATGGTAAGAATGGCACAAGACTTTTCAATGAGATATATGTTAATAGATGGACATGGAAATTTTGGTTCTATAGATGGTGATGGAGCAGCAGCAATGAGGTATACTGAAGCCAGAATGTCAAAAATTGCTGAGCAAATGTTAGTAGACATCGAAAAAAATACAGTTGATTTTATGCCAAACTATGATGATAGATTACAAGAACCAACAGTATTACCAGCTAAAATACCAGCATTACTAGTAAATGGTTCATCAGGTATAGCCGTAGGTATGGCGACAAATATACCACCACATAATTTAACAGAAGTAATAAATGGAATTATCAAAATAATTGATGATGATAATGTATCAGATGATGATTTAATACAAATAATAAAAGGTCCTGATTTCCCAACAGGAGGTATGGTTCTTGGATTAGAAGGTATTAAGGAAGCTTATAAAACTGGTAGAGGAAAAATTACAATGAGAGCTGAAGCTGAAATAGAAGAAATGAGTGGAAATAAACATAGAATTATTGTCACATCATTACCATATCAAGTAAATAAAGCTCGTTTAATTGAAAATATTGCCAGATTAGCAAGAGAAAAAAGAATTGAAGGAATCTCTGAAATGCGTGATGAATCTGACAGAAAAGAAAAAGTAAGAATTGTAATGGAACTTAAGAGAGATGCAAATCCTCAAGTAGTATTAAATCAATTATACAAAAATACACAAATGCAAGATACATTTGGTGTAATAATGTTAGCATTAGTTGATGGAGAACCAAAAGTTTTAACATTAAGACAATGCTTAGATTGTTATATTGATCATAGAAAAACAGTTATTTTACGTAGAACACAATTCGATTTAGATAAAGCACTTGCAAGAGCTCACATATTAGAAGGTTTAAGAATAGCTATTGATAATATAGATGAAGTAATTGCAATAATCCGTAACTCATATGATGATGCAAAAGAAAGATTAATTGAAAGATTTGGATTAACAGATATTCAAGCACAAGCAATATTGGATATGAGATTAAAGACATTATCAGGATTACAACGTGAAAAAATTGAAGAAGAATACAAACAATTGATGGAATTAATAGAACATTTAAGAGCAATTTTAAATAGTGAAAGATTAGTATTTGATATTATCAAAGAAGAACTTATCGAAATTAAAGACAAATTTGGAGATGATAGAAAAACTAAAATTGTTGCAGCTGAAGGTGAAATTGACTTAGATGATTTAATAAAAGAAGAACAAACAGTTATTGCTTTAACTCATTTTGGATATATTAAGAGAATGCCAATTGATACATATAGAAGCCAAAAACGTGGAGGAAAAGGAATAACAGGAATTGCAACAAGAGAAGAAGATTTTGTAAAACAAATATTTACAGCTTCAACTCATGATACAATTTTATTCTTTACTAATAAAGGTAAGTTATATAAATTAAGAGGATACGAAGTTCCAGAAGCAGGTAGAACTGCTAGGGGAACAGCAATTGTAAACTTATTAAGTTTAGATGCAGGAGAGAAAGTATCTGCAGTTATACCAATTCAAAATTTTGCGGAAGGTAAGTATTTACTAATGGCAACAAAGAATGGATTAATAAAGAAAACAGCACTTGCTGAATATAATTCTGCTCGTAAAACAGGTTTACAAGGTATAACATTAAAAGAAGATGATGAACTTATAGCTGTTAGATTAACAGATGGTGAAGATAATGTTGTATTAGTTACAAGAAATGGTATGTGTATTACTTTTGATGAAAAAGATGTACGTCCAATAGGAAGAGTTTCTCAAGGAGTTATTGGAATTAGAATTGACGAAGATGACGAAGTTATTGGAATGGAATCAATTATTGCAGGAGGAAAAGCTACATTACTTGCAATTACTGAAAACGGATTTGGAAAGAGAACAGAACTTGACGAATATAGAGTTCAAATTCGTGGAGGTAAAGGAGTAATAACATATAAAGTAACTCAAAAAACAGGTAAATTAGTTGGTGCAAGAATTGCAACTGATGATGAAGATGTAATGCTTATAACTGATAAAGGAACTATAATAAGATTAAAAGTTAAAGATATTAGTGTTTTAGGACGTTCAACACAAGGTGTTACTTTAATGAGAACAACAGATGGCGGAAAAGTAGTAAGTATGGAAACATTAACTCCAGAAATTGCTGAAGTAGAAGAATAAAAATACAATAAAAAAGAAGTACTAAATATAAATTTTAGTATTTCTTTTTTTATATAGTAGGAAAGTTCTCCTTGTAGGAGAACTTTCTGTACTAGATAAATATGGCGAGTCTTAGATTTTCT
>CAKPDZ010000081.1 GCA_934149155.1 uncultured Clostridia bacterium
CTCGTATAGCAGGAGTAGACTTACCTAAAGAAAAAAGAGTAGAAATAGGACTTACATATATTTATGGTATAGGAGTATCTAGTTCAAAAAAAATATTAGCAAAAGCTGGTATAAATCCAGATACTAGAGTAAAAGACTTAACTGATGAAGAAGTTAATAAAATAAGAAAAGTTATTGACGGTTCATACAAAGTTGAAGGTGACTTAAGAAGAGAAGTATCACTTAATATAAAAAGACTAACAGAAATTGGATGCTACAGAGGATTAAGACATAGAAGAGGTCTTCCAGTAAGAGGACAAAGAACAAAAACTAATGCTCGTACAAGAAAAGGTCCAAGAAAATTAGTAAGCAAATCAAAAAAATAAAAATATAAAGCGAAACATATAAAAGTTGATGGAAACATCAAACTCTAATTAAGGAGGGAAAATAAAGAAATGGCAAACAAAAATGGAGCTAAAAAACCAGTAGCTAGAAGAAACAGAAAAAACATCGACAAAGGTGAAGCACATATTCATTCTAGCTTTAACAATACAATAGTTACAATCACAGACACAAAAGGAAATACAATTTCATGGGGAAGTGCTGGAGGATTAGGATTCAAAGGTTCAAGAAAAAGCACACCATTTGCTGCTGGAGAAGTTGCTGAAACTGCAGCAAAAACAGCAATGGAACACGGATTAAAAACTGTAGAAGTATATGTTAAAGGACCAGGAGCTGGAAGAGAAGCTGCAATAAGAGCACTTCAATCAGCAGGTCTTGAACTAAGCAGTATTAAAGACGTAACACCAATCCCACACAATGGTTGTAGACCACCAAAAAGAAGAAGAGTATAATAATAAATAAATAGTGTAGTAACCCTGCACGGGACATATCTTATCCGAGAGGGAATACATAAGGTAAAGATGTGGCCCTACAAGACTAAAAAAAGTAGAGTAAATAGAAAGAGGTGTAAATATAAAATGGCACGTTATACAGGCGAACAATGTCGTATTTGCCGTAGAGAAGGACAAAAATTGTTCTTAAAAGGTTCAAGATGTTATTCTGACAAATGCAGTATTTCTAGAAGAAATTATGCACCAGGTCAACACGGACAAAAAAGAGCAAAACTTTCTGAATACGGAACTCAATTAAGAGAAAAACAAAAAACAAAATCATATTATGGAGTTGGAGAAAAACAATTTAGAGGATATTTCGAAATGGCATCTAACAAAAAAGGAGTAACAGGTGAAAACTTATTACAAATATTAGAAAGTAGATTAGATAATGTAGTTTACAGATTAGGATTTGGAGCTTCAAGAGCACAAGCTAGACAATTAGTAAACCATGGACAATTCGAAGTAAATGGAAAGAAAGTTGATATTCCATCATACATAGTTAAAGCTGGAGATGTAATCACAGTTAGAGAAATAAAGAAAGAAAATAGCACTATAAAAGCAAATGTAGAAGCAAATTCTGCAAGACCAGTTCCAGCATGGTTAGAATTTAATAATGAAACTTTAAGTGGTAAAGTAGTAAGATTAGCATCTAGAGAAGATGTTGATATTCCAGTTGAAGAACATTTAATAGTAGAGCTTTACTCTAAATAGTTTTTAAAATATTAGGGAGGTAGAAATGATAGAATTTGAAAAGCCAAATATTGAATGTCTAGAGGTTGATAATGCAAATAATTATGCAAAATTTGTATGCGAACCATTAGAAAGAGGATATGGTGTAACAATAGGAAATTCATTAAGAAGAATATTACTTTCTTCATTAACAGGTTGTGCAATAACAAGTGTTAAAATAGAAGGAGTATTACATGAATTTTCAAGCATACCAAATGTTGTAGAAGACGTTCCAGAAATTATAGTAAACTTAAAAAATGTTAGACTAAAATTTACAGAGAACGAAGAAAAAGTTATGAGAATTAACTTTAAAGGAGAAGGAGAAGTTACTGCAGCAGACATCGTAACAGATGGTACAGTAGAAATCTTAAATCCAGACTTACATATAGCAACTGTATCAGAAGGTGGACAGTTGAACATGGAATTGACAGCAGATATGGGAAGAGGATATTCCCCTTCAGAAAAAAACAAAAAACCTAACCAAGACATATCTGTGCTTCCAATAGATTCAATTTATACACCAGTAAAAAAAGTAAATTATCAAGTAAAAAACACTAGAGTAGGCCAAATGGTTGATTATGATAAATTAATTATTGAAGTTTGGACTGATGGTAGCTTAAAAGCTCATGAAGCATTAAGTTTAGCTGCTAAAGTAATGACAGGACATTTAGAATTATTCATAGATTTATCAGAAACAACAAGAAATACACAAGTAATGATAGAAAAAGAAGAATCTAAAAAAGAAAAAGTATTAGAAACTTCTATAGAAGAATTGGAATTATCTGTACGTTCATTCAACTGTTTAAAAAGAGCTGGTATAGCTACAGTTGAAGACTTAACAAATAAATCTGAAAGCGATATGATGAAAGTTAGAAATTTAGGAAAGAAATCATTAGATGAAGTAATTGCAAAATTACATTCATTAGGACTAAATTTCGCCGAAGAAGACGAATAAAAATTATCGTAAATAATTTAAGTGAAAAATAAGATAGGGGAGAATTACTTATTCATAAGGGGAAGGGACATATCTTGTCCTTTGAGGAATATCCCATGAAAAAGATATATCCCTTGTCAAACAGTAAAAGGAAGGTGAAACAAAGTGGCAACAAATAGAAAATTAGGTAGAACTACTGATATAAGAAAAGCTATGTTAAAAACACTAACAACAGATTTAATCTTACACGGAAAAATAGAAACAACAGAAGCAAGAGCAAAAGAAGTAAAAGCAATTGCAGATAGTATAATAGCATTAGCAATAAAAGAAAAAGATAACTTTGAAACAGTAGATGCTAAAGTAGTAAAAGCTAAATTAGACTCTAAAGGTAACAAAGTTACAGAATTAGTAAAAAGCAAAAATGGAAAAGAATATCTAAAAGTTGTTAAAGAAGAAACAACTGAAAAAAGACAAAAAGATATGCCATCAAGATTAAATGCAAGAAGAAAAATG
>CAKPDZ010000082.1 GCA_934149155.1 uncultured Clostridia bacterium
CCCTAAATACATCAAATTACCTTTATGGATATTTGACTGTTTAAAACAATGTGTGAAGTAGACTTAAAAATAGATTATAAAACAGAAGAGTTTACATTCTTTAATTTAAAAGTTTGTGAAACTGTTAGTATAGAAAAACCAGAAGAAATCGAGGTGTTTTAAGTGGAGGAAAATAGTATAGAAGAAGCATTGGAAAAATTATCAACTGGTAAGAAAATAAAAATGTATGAGTTGTTGAGAACTTTAAAAAAAGAAGGTATTGAAAATTTTGTTATTACTAGAAAAAAGTATGTTGATGTTATTTTATCAGATTATAAAAGAGTATTAAAAGAGAATGAACAACTTAAAAATGATATTGAAAATATGTATGATGAAGAAGTTGTAATAAGCATTATAGAAGATAATTTTAATCTATGTAGAAATGAAGTTTTGGAAGTGCTAGGGAGTGAGGAATAAATGACCGAGGAAGAAAGAAAAGCTGTTGAAATATTAAATACATTTGAATTTAGAGGTAAAACAAGAAATTATAAAGAAATATCATTAGAAGATTCAAAAAGCGTAAAAATAGTTTTAAATTTACTAGAAAAACTACAAAAAGAGAATGAAGAACTAAAATCAAATAATGAAAAATACACAATACATTTAACGGACAAACAATACAATGCAGTAATAGAAAATGCACAAAATGATATAAATCAAAAATGGATTCAAAAAGTAAAAGACAAGATAGAAGAGATAAAAGCAAGAATGAGAAAAGATTGTATAGCGTTACATGAATTTCAAAGAGAAGCAAAAATAGATATTTTACAAGAATTAATAAAAGAAAGAGAGGAAAAATAAAGTGTGTGGATATTGTAAATTGTTAAGTGGAGATTGGATAACGTTAGCAGAAGATGGCAAAACAGAAATAAAAATAGAAAGACATAATAAAGAGTACTCTATAGTAGCAGAAGTATTAACTGATATTGCAGAAACAAGGATAAATTATTGTCCAATGTGTGGGAGAAAATTAAAGGAGGATTAAAATGTTAGGATATTACATAAAAAGTACAATAGTATTTTTAATAATATACTTTGTTTCAAGCAGAGTAATAAAAACATTGTTACATAATAGAGATGAAATAGATTATAAAAAATATACTAAAAAAGATAATAAAGGAATGTGGTACACATTTTGCTTTATACCACTTTTAAGAGTAGTAGTATTATTAGTAATGTATTGGTTAACAATAGCTTCTAAAGAAGATTTAGACAAGTTATTTGAGAAAAAGGAGGACTAATATATGACAAATGGACAAGAGAAATCATTAGAAAAAATAAAAAGACAAATATTGTTAAAAGAGGGCGGAAAGAATATTGGAATACCCGTTTTCATATCAGACTTAAAAAATGTATTAACATTGATAGAAGAAAGAGATAAACAAATTGATCTAATGTCAGAGCAATTAACAACACCGATTCACAGTAAAGAGTGGGTAAAAGAATATTATAAGAGAATAACAAAGGAAATATAAAACAAATAAAAGAGCATACTACACAAGAGGTGTAGTATGCAAGATAAAGAAATAATAGAAAAATGGAAAGCAGGACTAAGCAAAAACAAATTAGCAGAAATATATAGAAGAGAATACGATCAGCAAATAAGAATAATAAGATCAAGTGTAAAACACAGACACGATGGAAAATATATAAGCAATTATGAAGCATTAGCTAAAGTAGAGAGTGTAATATATAGATATTTGAAAGAAGGAAAAATATGATATTAGGAAAAAAGGATAAGAATATTATAATAGAACTACAATCAGAAAATTCATTATTAAAAAATGAAAACGAAAGATTAAAAAATGAAACATATAAAAACATATATAAAAGTGAAATTATGAATTTACTTAAAGCTATCATATTAAAGACTAGTAATCATGAAATAAAGATTGAAGATAAAGAATTACTAGAAGCGGAACAATATGATTTATATGTTCAAGATGAATATATGAGTTTTGCTAAAAGATACCAAGCAATAGATAGAAATAAAAGAATTAAATTATAGACTTATTACAAAGTTGATGGAGGATACAAATGAATAAAGAAAAGTTAATCCAATATTGTGATTTGAAAAAAGAAATTGAAAATCTAAAGAAAAGAATAGATAAAATAGAAAAACAAAGTGAAATGGTAGCAGATGTAGTACAAAATGGATATAAAGGAAAAGCATATATTTATGGTTATGATTATAAACGAACTTATAAATTAGATTTACTAAAAAGTATTTTGAAAGAAAGATATGACAAATTATTAGATATGCAAATAAGCATAGAAAGTTACATAAGTACCATTGAAAAAAGTGATATAAGACAAATATTTGAATATCGCTATATAGATGGAATGAATTGGTATCAAATTCAATGTATAATGGAATATAAACACGAAGATACAGCTAGAAAAAGACATGATAAATTTATAGATGAAAATTTATAGTTTTTCCGATTTTTCCGTTTTTTATATGCTAAACTATTAGTAAGTCAAAATAT
>CAKPDZ010000083.1 GCA_934149155.1 uncultured Clostridia bacterium
ACAATATCATTTTTGTGCTCTCTTTTCAATATTTTATTTTCAATGTATTTGTGACATATCTATTTTAAACCTATATTAATCATATTTTTATATTTAGTTTTTTATATAAAACAAAAAAGCTAGAATAAAAATTCTAGTTTTAGATTATCTATATTGTTTTTGATTGTAAATATGTAAGATATTAATTATTTTTGATTCTAAATCCACATTATAAATTATGATATAATTTTTGACTATAAGTTTTTTATATTCCATATTTTTCTTTAAAATAAACCTCAACCTCCTCTTGAGAATAAACATTTCCTGCTTTTATATTTTCTTCAGATTTGGCTATTCTACTTAAAAATTGTTGTCTCTTTTCTTCATTTGCAAAATACATATTCCAATTTTCGTCATAAACATTATTGGTGTTCTTAGTTTTAAACTTAGGAATAGATATAAATTTTTTTAATGATATTGTTTTTAACATTTTTCTCACCTCAGAAATATTATATAGTCTATTTGCCCATACGTCAATAAATTATCCTTATTCTCTCAAGATTATTTTGACAAATTTCGACATAGTAATTCACTTGCCAAGAAGTTCTATTTTTAATATTATTAGAACTTCTTGGTTATATATCCTTTAATTTAATTTTGTCTTCTGAATGCAATTTTCCTGCTCTTGTTATACTATTATAACCATATTTTTGTTTTAAATTATCAACAACTTTATCTAATTTATCTTGTTTTTCATTATCTTTATTGTCAAATAGAGATATTTGCGCACTTTGCTTTTCTTCAAGTCCGTCAACTCTCATTCCTATTAATCTTATAGGAGTCCCTTGTCTATACATTTCTTCTAATAATTCCTTTGCTAATGCATAGATTTCTTTGGTACTAGAAGTTGGTGACATCAATTTTCTTTGATGTGTTTTGTCTTCAAAGTCTTTACTTCTTAATTGTACATTTACAACATTAGCTACCATATCATATTTTCTTAACCTATAAGTTACTTGTTCTGTCAAAGCTAATAATACTTCTTCCAACTTAGAAATTTCACTTAAGTCTACTGGCAAAGTTGTTGAATTACCAATTCCTTTTGGCTTTTCAAATTTATATTGTACCTCAGACTCATCAATTCCATTAGCATATTCCCACATCATTTTTCCATGTTTTCCAAACTTTTTTATTAAAAGTTGTTTATCAGTATGAGCTAATTGTCCTATCGTTTTTATTCCCATATTATATAATTTAGGAATTGTTTTTCTTCCTAGCATTAGTAAATCTGATATTGGCAAACACCACATTTTTGTTGATATCTCATTCTCATATAATGTGTGTACTCTGTCTGGCTTAGTAAAGTCTGATGCCATTTTTGCTAATAATTTATTATGTGCAACTCCAACATTTACTGTAAATCCTAATTCTTCTCTTACTCTTTTATTTATTTCATATGCCTTATCTATCAAACTTTTTCCCATTAAACAATTTGTCATGTCTAAAAAACATTCATCTATACTGAATCTTTCTATCTTGTCTGTATATTGTAACAATAGTTGATATAACTGATTTGAATATTGTTTATACATCTTATAATTTCCAGGATATACTTTTAGTTGTGGACATTTTATTCTCGCTTGATACAATGTTTCTCCTGTTGATATTCCAAACATCTTAGCTTTGGGACTTTTCGCTAATACTATTCCTGATCTTCTATTTTCGTCTCCACCAATTACTGATGGAATTTCTCTTATGTCTATCGCACTTCCTTGTTTTAACATTTCTACTGCTGTCCAACTTAAAAATGCATTGTTTACGTCTACATGTAATATTTGTCTTTTCATAATATCACCACATCCATTATAAAACAGTTGTTTGTTTGTGTCAATATAAATTTGCAAAAAAATAGCCAATAAAGGATACCCTTTATTGACCGTTTTTTCTATTTTGCATAATCTACTACTCTAGTTTCTCTAATAATGTTTACTTTTATTTGACCTGGATAATCCATTTCGTCTTCGATTCTCTTAGATACATCTCTTGCTAATAGTGTCATTTTATCATCTGAAATTTTGTCTGGTTTTACTATTATTCTAACTTCACGACCAGCTTGAATTGCAAATGATTTTTCAACACCATCAAATGAATCTGCAATTGATTCAAGATTTTCTAATCTCTTTATGTATGCTTCTAATGTTTCTCTTCTTGCTCCTGGTCTTGATGCTGATATTGCATCAGCAGCTTGTACTAATACAGCTTCTAATGTTTGTGGTTCAACATCACCATGATGAGCTTCTACTGCATTAATTACTAATGGATTTTCTTTAAATTTTTTTAATATGTCTACACCTATTTGTACATGTGTTCCTTCCATATCATGATCTAAAGCTTTTCCAATATCATGTAATAGTCCTGCTCTACGTGCAAGTTTTGCGTCTAATCCAAGTTCTTCTGCCATTATTCTTGCTAAATTTGAAACTTCTATTGAGTGGTTTAATACATTTTGTCCATA
>CAKPDZ010000084.1 GCA_934149155.1 uncultured Clostridia bacterium
GCATTTCATAATTTTGTTTTAATTTTTCTCTTAATTCTAATGATAGATTTGTCATTTCATCAAAACTTGTAACTTTGGCTTCATATAGCCATTTAAATACTTGCTCTGCTCTAAATGGCTTTTCTCCCATTTGTACAAATTCTTCTTTTAGTGCTGGCAAATCATAGTCTTTTATATTTTTCATTATTTTTTTCTCCTAATTATCCAATTTTCTTCACATTTAATTGGTAACATCATTTTTACTTTTTGATCTTTAACTCCTGGATTAACCACATCCATTTCATCATCAGTTTCAAAATCCCATAATTTATCAATTTTAAATTGAACAGCTTCAAGTTGATTTGGAACTAAGATTTCTAAAGTATCTCCTACTTGTAATCTGTTACGAATATCTATAATTGCTTTTTCTCCATCATATCCAACAACTTTTCCACCAAATTGATATTTTTCATTATATTGATGCCCATCATATTCTTGAATGTCTTTATTTTTTCTATCATTAAAGTAGAATGTTGTTAATTCTCTTGTTTTTATTTTTTCAATTTCTTTCATGTATTTCCCTGCATCATAATGTTCTGGGTCTTTTTTATAATCATCAATTGCATTTCTGTAAACATTTACAATACTTGCTACATAATATTCTGTTTTTAGACGTCCTTCGATTTTTAAACTATCAACTCCCATATCTATTATTTCTGGAAGTTCTTTTATTAAACATAAATCTTTTGATGAAAATATGCTTGTACCATATTCATTTGTTTCAATCGGCATAAATTCACCAGGATTGTTTCTTTCTTCTGCATACAATTTATATGACCATCTGCAACTTTGTGCACAATCTCCTAAATTTGCACTTCTACATGTTAAAAAATCACTTAAGAAACATCTTCCAGAATATGCAAAACAAATTGCACCATGTACGAATATTTCTATCTCCATGTCTTCTGGCTTATTTTCCATGATATATTTTAATTGTTCTTTGTTCATCTCTCTTGCCATTATCATTCTCTTGGCACCATTTTTATACCAGAAATTACAATCATGCAAACTTACAATATTGGCTTGTGTACTTACATTTATTGCAACACTTGGAGCATATTGTTTTAATACTTCTATTACTCCACCATCTGCTGCTATAATTCCGTCTGGCTTTAATTCTTCAAGCTTTTTTGCCATTTCTATAATCTCATCATATTTCTCGTCCCATGCGAAAATATTTAATGTTACATATACTTTTTTTCCTATACTATGTGCATATTTTACTGTTTTTTCTAAGTCATCATCTTGCATGTCTGCTCTTGTTCTTAATGATAGTGATGATGTACCACAATATACTGCATCTGCCCCATATAAAAATGCTATTTTTGCTTTTTCATATGAACCTGCTGGTGCTAATAATTCTACTTCTTTCATTTCTTCTCTTCCTTCCGTGCTTTTTATCCAATATATTATATATTTTTTCAGCAGTTATGTCAATCGTTTTTCATGCATTGCTGTACTTTTCTGGAATTTTGTGTTATAATATTCATATAAAATTTTTTTGAAGAAAGGAAGATACATAATGAAAAAAACAACAGTAGAACTTATTGAACGGAGTTTCAAGGAGGCCTTATTAGAATCGACAAACTTCTTTGGCATATTCAGTAATCTTTACCGAATATTAAAGACTAAAGATAATGAGGTTGACAAAGAAGATAAAGAAAATTTTCAGAAATTTCTCGAGACTTTGAAATTCAATTACGGCATATTAGATGAGGACAAGGAGGAAAAAGAATATGCTACTACCTAAAACATTAGAATTTATTCATCAAAACTACCAAGCAGCACTTCAACAATCTTCTAATATATTGGAGATTGTAAAAAATCTCTATGAAATATTAAAAGATGAAGAAGTAGCAGACGAAGATTCTGAAGCATTTGACTCATTCATCGATGGATTACGGGGATCCTATCGTTTTCGAGAGAAAACTTTCTCTATAACCAATGTAATTACATATATAACAATTACAACTATGTATATTATTATTTGGCTTAACGAAACAAATAATTTGCATCTAGATATAAATTGGTACTCTAGGCGCAAATCCCTAGAAAGTGAACTAACTAAGATTCTTCGAAAATCTTCTGAAAATGCCTCAATTAACATTAGAGACAGATT
>CAKPDZ010000085.1 GCA_934149155.1 uncultured Clostridia bacterium
TCGAATTTTAATCTACTGTATGCACCTTTTCCTGTAATCATAAATGATATTTCTTTATATCCACCTAATTCTGTTTCGTTTTCATTTAATATATCTATTTTCCAGTGCTTTCTTTCTGCATACATTGAATACATCCTAAATAATGTCCCTGCAAATAGTGCTGCTTCATCTCCTCCAGCACCACCACGGATTTCACAAATAATGTTTTTATCATCATTTGGATCTTTTGGTATTAACAATGTTTTTAATTCATCTTCAATATGTGGAATATTTTCTTTAGCTTCATAATAGTCTGCTTCTGCTAATTCTTTTAGTTCTTTGTCTTCCATCATTTCTTTAGCATCTTCCATTCTTTGCTTTTCTTTTTTATATTCCCTATATTTTTGTACTATTTCTTCTATTGAACTATGTTCTTTTATTAATTTTTGCCATTCAGTTTGATTTGCAATCACTTCTGGATCACTTATTAATTTTGTCAATTCTTCATATCTTGCTTCTACTGCTTCTAATTTGTCAAACATAATTATTCTCCTTTTCTCTAAATTCATTTTATATTATACTATATATTGGTATTTTTTTCAAGGGTATGCTTATATTTCACCAAAATTAAAGATTCTTTTTATTAACAAATTTTTATACTTCCATCATTTCTTATCTTTCCTTTTATTACTACAATTTGATTTATTTTATAATTTCTATAAATATAATCTGCTCTAGCATTGTAAGCTTTTACTTTTTATAAATCTCATCGCCTTCTTATGTTTTTATGTCGACCATTTCTGTTTTTTTCGCAAAAAAGAAAGTGTATAATACAATGTGCTTTATATTTCACACACTGTATTATACACCTTCTTTAGACTAGTCCGGTGAGGAGACGACTCTCACATTGTTGCTTCGCATCATGTGTGAACCGTCTTCCTCTTGTTCTAATTTTTATATTTAATTCTTTGTTTGAGCTCCTTCTAGTTTTTCGCTGTACAGGACTCAGGTCTACAACTTAGAAAAGTGAAACCCTAAATCCGATGTAGACGTAGTAATCGGTCGTAGAGCTGTAACTACGGACGGCTGCTGGATAATTACTGCCAGAGAAGCTATAATCGCCTCCTCGTCTGGCACAAGGAGTGAAAGAATTAGTAGTGGCATGTTCTAATGTCCATTCCCATACATTTCCCGCTAAATCATATATTCCTTGTTTACTAAATGTTTCACTCGCTCCTGTTGATAATAATACACTTTTATTTGAATCTTTTTTTCCATATGCTCCATTTGTCCAATCTCCCAATTTAGAATTAGTATATATAGCATATTTTGAATTTTTATTTGTTATTTCCCATAAATTATTATTGTAATTTCCCCAATTTGTACTATTAGTTTTTAAATCTTCTTGTGCTGTCCCTTTTGTTTCTAAATATTTTAATACTAAATCCCATTGCACTCCAAACATTAAACTACTTGTATATTTTCCACTTTCCATTTTACTTGCTAATGTTTGTGCTTGACTACATGTTATATTATTATATGGATATGCATTTTGTTTTATTACTGGTATTTCTTCTGGTGCTGTTGTTGATGAACCTGATGTCTTTGGTTTATCTTCTATTCCTGTTTCATATTTTCCTATATAAAATCCTCCATTTTGGTATACACTTTTTAACATTTTCTGTTTTAAAGCAGTATACTCTCCACTCGTTAATCCTGTTGTTGCATCTGAATAATATTCATCTTTGTAACTTGTTCCATTTCTATAATCATTTGTATATGTGCGTAAATCTGTTTCTATCGCTGTATATTCTTCTGTTGTAAAATCTTTTATATTTAGTCCTGCTGTTGGATATACTTCATCTGTCATAGGCACTTCTACCCACACATATTGATTTCCTTTGCTATCTTGTATTGTATATCCATTTGATAGACTTGTTCCTCCTACTTTTGTAAACCCTTCTGGTAAATACGGATTTGTTGTTTTCTTATTTACTACTGT
>CAKPDZ010000086.1 GCA_934149155.1 uncultured Clostridia bacterium
TCTTTTCCTGTTAGTGTTATTTCTAGTTCTCTTGCAGCTATTAATGCATCTTCAAAAAACATTTCATAAAAATCGCCTAATCTATAAAATAATATGCAATCTTTATTTGCTTCTTTTGTTTCTATATATTTTTGCATCATTGGTGATATTACTGATCTGTCTTCAATTTCTGCTATTGTTTGTGCCATTTTATCTTTCTCCTTTTAAATACCACATATGTTCTGAAACTATTTTTAAGTCTATAATTTGATCTTTTAGTTCAGGGCTTCCTTCAAAAATCACCACTTTGTTATTGTCTGTTCTTCCAGTTAATAAATCTGGATTATTTTTACTTGGTCCTTCTACTAATACTTTTTGAATTGTTCCTATATATTTTTGATTATTTTCTGCAATTTGACTTTCTACTAATTCTTTTAATCTATCAAATCTCTTGTGTTTGATTTCTTCTGGAATTTGATTTGTCATTTTGTCTCCTGGTGTTCCCACTCTTCTTGAATATATAAACATATACACCTGTTCAAAACATACTTTTCTTACAACATCTAATGTATCTTCAAAGTCTTCCTCTGTTTCTCCTGCAAATCCTACTATTATATCTGTTGAAAGTGTTAGATTTGGTATTCTTTTTTTCATTTTTTCTACTAATTCTAAATATTGTTCTTTTGTATATTTTCTGTTCATCAATTTTAATACATTTGTGCTTCCTGATTGAAGTGGCAAATGTACAAGTTTGCAAACTTTTTCACAGTCTGCAATCGCTTCTATTACATCATCTGTAAAGTCCTTTGGATGTGGTGATACAAATCTTATTCTTTCTATTCCGTCGATTTTATTTATTGCTCTTAGCAATGTCGCAAATGAATTTATTCCTTTGTATTCTTTACCTTCTTCTTTCCATTTTTCAGCTCTTAAATATGAATTTACATTTTGACCTAATAGTGTAATTTCTTTATATCCTTCTTTTGCAAGTCCTTCTACTTCTGCTAATATATCTTTTGGATGTCTACTTCTTTCTCTTCCTCGTACATATGGAACTATGCAATATGTACAAAAATTGTTACAGCCATACATTATGGTTACAGATGCTTTTATATTACTTGTTCTTTTTATTGGAAGTCCTTCATATACTTCTCCATCTATATCTAATATGTCTTGTTGTTTCTTTTTTGTTTCTAATGTTTTATACAAATCTTCTGGAAAGTTTTGCAATGTATGTGTTCCAAATATGATGTCTGTATATGAGTAACTTTCATGTATTTTGTCTGTTATATGTTTTTCTTGCATCATACATCCACCTATTGCTATTATTGTTCCTCTTGTTTCTTTTACTTTTTTTAGTTCTCCCAATTTTCCGAATAACTTGTCTTCTGCATTTTCTCTTACACAACATGTATTAAATATTACTAAGTCCGCTTCTTTGTAGTTTTCTGTTGGTTGGTATCCCATCTCTTCTACCATTCCACATAGCTTTTCTGAGTCGTTTTCGTTTAATTGACATCCCATTGTTAATATGTAATATTTTAAGTTCTTTTCTTTATTTATTTCTTTTACCTTTTCTATGTACTTTGTTTCCATTTTGTTTTATTGCTACCTTTCTTTTATTTTTGTATATGCTTTTAATAAGATTTTCTTATATCTTTCTTTTATTATTTTTTTATAAAATTCTTTTCTTATTTCGGATATTTCTGGTGTTTGTTCTATTATATTATTTATTTTGTTTAAATCAATTAATGGAACAATTCTTAATACTGCATTATTACAGTCTTCATTATTTAGATTATTTATATATTCAAAATAATTTATTTTTTTTCCATTTTCTTTTAATGCTGATGTTGGAAATACATACACTCTAGCATTAATTTCATCCTCATCATTTATAATTTCTTTTATTCTTTCATCTGTTAATTGAGGATACAAACATGATGCACAGTCATATATTGG
>CAKPDZ010000087.1 GCA_934149155.1 uncultured Clostridia bacterium
AGTAAAAATGTAGAGGTATTGTTTTATAATTCTGAAGATGATTTTGCTATTAAATTGAAAACAAAAGAAGGAGAAGAGGTTATTTTATATAAAACAACAGGAGAAAACAAATCTTTTGAAGAAAATTATGAAGAAGTAAAAAAGAAACAAAGTAGCTATTCTGGGAAAACTACATTTGAAGAAGATGATATGCTAAGAATACCATTTATAAAGGTCAATGCTGAAATTAACTATGATGAATTATGTGGAAGAGAGATAAAAAATAGTAAATACTATATAAAACAGGCATTACAAACAATAGATTTTGAATTAAATAATGTGGGTGGAAGTGTTAAGAGTGAAGCAGTAATTGATTCTACACAAAAAGTTTGGACAGAAAAGCCAAGAAAAATGATATTCGATAGTGATTTCATATTATATTTAAAAGAAGAAAACAAAGAACAACCATATTTTGCTTTAAAAGTAGATAATACAGATGTATTATTGCCTGAATAAAATGATTAATTGAATTAATAAAAACAGATAATTTGAAATTATCTGTTTTTTGTTATATAATTGCTTTAAATTCAATGAAGTAAACTATTAGAATAGGAGAAACATAAAATGACTTACAAATATATGTATCAAACTACAGAAAACTTTTCAAATATGATTATGAATAGTGATGGAGAATATTTAACAGGTTTATGGTTTGAAGATTCGAGAGATTCTTCTAAACACATAATAGACTGTGAGGAAAAAGAATTAGAAATTTTTAAAGAAACAAGCAAATGGCTAGATATTTATTTTAGCGGAAAAAATCCTAATTTTATTCCAAAATATAAAATAAAAAATTTAACACCATTTAGGCAAGAAGTAATTGATATAATGAATTCTATTGAATATGGAAAAGTTGTAACCTATAATGACATCTCAAAAATAATTGCTGAAAAGAGAAATTTAAAAAGAATGTCATCACAAGCAGTAGGCGGAGCAGTTGGGTGGAATCCTATTTGTGTTATAATACCTTGTCATAGAGTTGTTGGAACAAATGGAAGTCTAACAGGATATGGTGGAGGAATAAAAAATAAAGTAGAATTATTAAAACTAGAAGGAAATGACATGAGTAAATATTTTGTTCCAAAGAAAGGTACTGCATTATAACATAATTCTAACAAGATAAAAACTAATGTAAATAAAAAAGTAGTATTAGTGTAGACAAATATAATATAGTAATAAAGTCAAGAAAAAATAACATTTATTGAAATTTTATAATTACTAATACAAGGAGAAGTTGTATGAATACAGTCGACTATTTAAATAAGAATGTAAAAGTAATAATTGATAGAAAGATGGGAAGTGCTCATCCAAAACATGGTTTTATATATCCTGTTAACTATGGATACGTACCTAACACAATAAGTGGAGATGGCGAAGAACTAGACTGCTATGTGTTAGGGATATTTGAGGCAGTTAATGAATTTGAAGGAAAATGTATAGCGATAATACATAGATTAAATGATAATGATGATAAATTGATAGTTGTACCTGAGAATAGAGACTTTTCTAATAAAGAAATTGAAGCATTAACAGAGTTTCAAGAAAGATTTTTTAAACATGAAATTATTAGAGAAAATACAGTATTTAAT